>NZ_JBSGIW010000030.1:0-72343 GCF_053605265.1 Streptomyces sp. NPDC003943
CCCCGCGCCCTAGCCGCGGGGGCCAATACAGCCGTCCGCCCACCCCCGGCTGCCCTGAGCCCGCGGGCCCGGGCGGCGGGGCCCCCCGCAGCGCGGCTACCGGCAAGATCGACATGTACCCGGACGTGTCGTTACGTGTCCGACGTCGACCACTCGGGTATGAAACATGATCGACTCCGCTGCTTCACGGCGGTGGTCTTGCTCCGGGCTGTGACGGGGCTTACGTTCTCCTCCTACGCATCGCGTCTACGTGCGTAGAGGCTCTCTGACGCCGTGCCGAAGGAGCAGCTCATGACCGACGTCGTACGCGCCGCGCTCGTCCAGGCGACCTGGACCGGCGACACCGAATCCATGATCGCCAAGCATGAGGAACACGCCCGCGAGGCGGCCCGGCAGGGGGCGAAGGTCATCGGGTTCCAGGAGGTGTTCAACGCCCCGTACTTCTGCCAGGTGCAGGAGGCCGAGCACTACCGCTGGGCCGAACCCGTGCCCGACGGCCCCACGGTGCAGCGGATGCGTGAGCTCGCCCGGGAGACCGGGATGGTGATCGTCGTCCCCGTCTTCGAGATCGAGGGCGCCGGCTTCTACTACAACACCGCCGCCGTCATCGACGCCGACGGCTCCTACCTCGGCAAGTACCGCAAGCACCACATCCCCCAGGTCAAGGGCTTCTGGGAGAAGTACTACTTCCGCCCCGGCAACCTCGGCTGGCCCGTCTTCGACACCGCCGTCGGCAAGGTCGGCGTCTACATCTGCTACGACCGCCACTTCCCCGAGGGCTGGCGCCAACTCGGGCTCAACGGAGCCCAGTTGGTCTACAACCCGTCGGCCACCCACCGCGGTCTCTCCTCCTACCTCTGGCAGCTGGAACAGCCCGCCGCGGCCGTCGCCAACGAGTACTACGTCGCCGCCATCAACCGCGTCGGCATCGAGGAGTACGGCGACAACGACTTCTACGGCACCAGCTACTTCGTCGACCCGCGCGGCCAGTTCGTCGGCGACGTCGCCTCCGACAAGGAGGAGGAACTCGTCGTCCGCGACCTCGACTTCGGCCTCATCGAACAGGTCCGGCAGCAATGGGCGTTCTACCGGGACCGCCGCCCCGACGCGTACGACGGGCTGGTGCGGCCGTGAGCAACCTGTACGACCGCCACCGCGCCGTCATCCCCGACTGGGTCGCCCTCTACTACCGGCACCCCATCGAGCTCACCCACGGCGAGGGCCGCCACGTCTGGGACGCCGACGGCAACCGCTACCTCGACTTCTTCGGCGGCATCCTCACCACCATGACCGCCCACGCGCTGCCCGAGGTCACCAAGGCGGTCGCGGAACAGGCCGGGCGGATCATCCACTCCTCCACCCTCTACCTCAACCGCCCCATGGTGGAGCTCGCCGAACGGATCGCCGCCCTCTCCGGCATCCCCGACGCCCGCGTCTTCTTCACCACCTCCGGCACCGAGGCCAACGACACCGCCCTGCTGCTCGCCACCGCCTACACCGGCTCCAACCAGCTCCTGGCGATGCGCAACAGCTACCACGGGCGCTCCTTCTCGACCGTCGGCGTCACCGGCAACCGCGGCTGGTCCCCGACCAGCCTCTCCCCGCTCCAGACGCTCTACGTGCACGGCGGCGTCCGCGGCCGCGGCCCGTACGCCGGGCTCACGGACGAGCGGTTCATCGAGGCGTGCGTCGCCGACCTGGAGGACGTGCTCGGCCAGACCCGCGCCGGCGTCGCCGCGCTCATCGCCGAACCCATCCAGGGCGTCGGCGGCTTCACCTCCCCGCCCGACGGCCTCTACGCCGCCTTCCGCCGGGTCCTCGACCGGCACGGCATCCTGTGGATCGCCGACGAGGTGCAGACCGGCTGGGGCCGCACCGGCGAGCACTTCTGGGGCTGGCAGGCGCACGGCCAGGCCGGACCGCCCGACATCCTCACCTTCGCCAAGGGCATCGGCAACGGCATGTCCATCGGCGGCGTCGTCGCCCGCGCCGAGATCATGAACAGCCTCGACGCCAACTCCATCTCCACCTTCGGCGGTTCGCCGGTCACCATGGCCGCCGGGCTCGCCAACCTCACGTACCTCCTCGACCACGACCTCCAGGGCAACGCCCGCCGGGTCGGCGGCCTGCTCATCGAACGGCTCAGGGCCGCGACCGCCGGCGTCGACGCCGTACGCGAGGTGCGCGGCCGCGGACTGATGATCGGCATCGAGCTGACCGAGCCCGGCACGGACCGGGCGAACCCGGACGCCGCGTCCGCGGTCCTGGAGGCCACCCGCGCGAACGGGCTGCTCATCGGCAAGGGCGGCGGCCACAACACCAGCGCCCTGCGCATCGCGCCGCCGCTCTCGCTGTCCGTCGCCGAGGCCGAGGAGGGCGCCGCGATCCTCGAACAGGCCCTCAGGAACCTCTAGTTCACGATCCCTCTACCTTTCGGGGAGTAGTCCCGTGAGCACCCGAACCCTCATCCGCGGCGGCCTCGTCATCACCGCCGCCGACGAGACCCACGCCGACGTGCTGATCGAGGACGGGCGGATCGTCGCCCTCGCCGCCCACGGCTCCGACATCGCCGCCGGCTGGACCGCCGACCGAACGATCGACGCCACCGACCGCTACGTCATCCCGGGCGGCGTCGACGCCCACACCCACATGGAACTCCCCTTCGGCGGCACCTTCGCCTCCGACACCTTCGAGACCGGCACCCGGGCCGCCGCCTGGGGCGGCACCACCACCATCGTCGACTTCGCCGTGCAGAGCGTCGGCCACACCCTCCGGGAAGGGCTCGACGCCTGGTACGCCAAGGCCGACGGCAACTGCGCCGTCGACTACGGCTTCCACATGATCCTCTCCGACGTCAACGAGCAGACGCTCAAGGAGATGGACCGGCTCGTCCAGGAGGGCATCTCCTCGTTCAAGCTGTTCATGGCCTATCCCGGGGTCTTCTACAGCGACGACGGACAGATCCTGCGGGCCATGCAGCAAGGCTCCGCCAACGGCGGGCTGATCATGATGCACGCCGAGAACGGCATCGCCATCGACGTCCTCGTGGAGCAGGCCCTGGCCCGCGGCGAGACCGACCCCCGCTACCACGGCGAGGTCCGCAAGGCGCTCCTGGAGGCCGAGGCCACGCACCGGGCGATCCAGCTGTCCCGGGTGGCGGGCGCGCCGCTGTACGTGGTGCACGTCTCGGCCGAGGAGGCCGTCGCCGAGCTCGCCGCCGCCCGCGACAAGGGACTGCCGGTCTTCGGCGAGACCTGCCCGCAGTATCTGTTCCTGTCCACCGACAACCTCGCCGAGCCGGACTTCGAGGGCGCCAAGTACGTCTGCTCCACACCGCTGCGGCCGAAGGAGCACCAGGCGGCCCTGTGGCGGGGCCTGCGCACCAACGACCTCCAGGTGGTGTCAACCGACCACTGCCCCTTCTGCTTCGTCGGCCAGAAGGAGCTCGGCCGCGGCGACTTCTCCAAGATCCCCAACGGCCTGCCCGGCGTCGAGAACCGCATGGACCTGCTCCACCAGGCCGTCGTCGACGGGCACATCTCCCGCCGCCGCTGGATCGAGATCGCCTGCGCCACCCCGGCCCGGATGTTCGGCCTCTACCCGCAGAAGGGCACCATCGCGCCCGGCGCCGACGCCGACGTCGTCATCTACGACCCGCACGCCACCCAGACCCTGTCCGCGGCCACCCACCACATGAACGTCGACTACTCGGCGTACGAGGGGAAGACGGTCACCGGCCAGGTCGAGACCGTCCTCTCCCGCGGCGAACCCGTCATCGACCAGCGGAAGTTCACCGGCCGCGCCGGCCACGGCAGCTTCGTCCCCCGCTCCACCTGCCAGTACCTCTAGCACCGCGATCCGCGCCTGAACCAGGAGGCTGCCCCTTGGACTTCGGACTCGTCCTGCAGACCGACCCGCCCGCCTCGCAGGTCGTCGGCCTGATGCGCCGCGCGGAGCGCAACGGCTTCCGCTACGGCTGGACCTTCGACTCCGCCGTGCTCTGGCAGGAGCCCTTCGTCATCTACAGCCAGATCCTCGAACACACCACCAAGCTGCACGTCGGCCCCATGGTCACCAACCCGGGCACGCGCACCTGGGAGGTCACCGCCTCCACCTTCGCCACGCTCAACGACATGTACGGCAACCGGACCGTCTGCGGCATCGGCCGCGGCGACTCCGCCATGCGCGTCGCGGGCCGCAAGCCCAACGCCCTGGCCCGGCTCGGCGAGGCGATCGGCGTCATCCGCGACCTCGCCGAGGGCCGCGAGGCCGTCGTCGACGGCAACCCCGTCCGCATCCCGTGGGTGAAGGACGGCAGGCTGCCGGTCTGGATGGCGGCCTACGGGCCCAGGGCGCTCGCCCTCGCCGGACAGAAGGCCGACGGCTTCATCCTCCAGCTCGCCGACCCGTTCCTCACCGAGTGGATGGTCAAGGCGGTCCGCCAGGCGGCCGCGGACGCCGGCCGTGACCCCGACGCCCTCACCATCTGCGTCGCGGCGCCCGCGTACGTGGGGGACGACCTGGCGCACGCGCGGGACCAGTGCCGCTGGTTCGGCGGCATGGTCGGCAACCACGTCGCCGACCTGGTGGAGAAGTACGGCGAGCACTCCGGGATGGTCCCGGACGAGCTCACCGCGTACATCAAGGACCGGCACGGCTACGACTACAGCCACCACGGCCGTGCCGGCAACCCGTCCACCGACTTCGTCCCCGACGAGATCGTCGACCGCTTCTGCCTGCTCGGCCCGGCCGAGGCCCACATCGAGAAGCTGCGCCATCTGCGCGAGCTCGGCGTCGACCAGTTCGCCGTCTACAACATGCACGACAACCGCGAAGGCACCATCGACGCCTACGGCTCCGAGATCATCCCCGCGCTCAACGCCTGACCCCTCCACTCCGCCCAGGAAGGGTTCCGCCGCCATGACCGCCACCACCCCCTCGGACAGACCCGCCGACCCCGCCATAGCCACCTCCGGCCGCGTCGAGCTCCCGCCCGGCGCGGCCGGCGCCGACCCCCGCTTCGTCAACGACGACCTGCTCCCCGTCCCCCTCGCGCGGCGCCGCTGGACCACCTACAACTTCGCCGCTCTCTGGGTCGGCATGGCCCACAACATCCCGTCCTGGCTGCTCGCCTCCGGGCTCGTCGCCCTCGGCATGGACTGGCTCCAGGCCGTCCTCACCATCGCCCTCGCCAACGTCGTCGTCCTTGTGCCGATGCTGCTCACCGGCCACGCCGGACCCAAGTACGGCATCCCCTTCCCGGTCCTCGCCCGCGCCTCCTTCGGAGTGCGCGGCGCCAACCTGCCCGCGCTCGTACGGGCCGGGGTGGCCTGCGCCTGGTTCGGCATCCAGACCTGGATCGGCGGCCAGGGCATCTTCGTGCTGCTCGACAAGGTCTTCGGCGGTCACTGGGCCGGGGCCCGGGAGGTCGGCGGGCAGCCGTGGACGCTCTGGCTCTGCTTCGGCCTCTTCTGGGCCCTGGAGCTCGCCGTCATCCACCGGGGCATGGACGCCCTGCGCCGCTTCGAGAACTGGGCCGCGCCCTTCGTCATCGTCGGCGCGCTGGTGCTCCTCGGATGGGTCGCGGTCAAGGCCGGCGGCTTCGGCCCCCTCCTCGATCAGCCGTCCAGGCTGGGCTGGGGGGACGATTTCTGGCCAGTCTTCTTCCCCGCCCTCATGGGCATGATCGCCTTCTGGGCCACGCTCAGCCTCAACATCCCCGACTTCACCCGCTTCGGCGCCGGACAGCGCGCCCAGGTGTGGGGCCAGGCCCTCGGCCTGCCCACCACCATGACGCTGTTCGCGCTGCTCTCGGTCCTGGTGACCTCCGGCTCGCAGGCCGTGTACGGGGCGCCGGTCTGGGACCCGGTCGCGCTCGCCGCAAAGACCGACAACGTCTTCGGGCTGCTCTTCGCCCTGGTCACGGTGCTGGTCGCGACCCTGTCGGTGAACATCGCGGCGAACGTCGTGTCACCCGCGTACGACCTCGCCAACCTCGCCCCGCGACTCGTCGACTTCCGCCGGGGCGCGCTCGTCACCGGCGTCGTCGGCGTCCTGATCATGCCGTGGAAGCTGACCTCCACGCCCGAGCTGTACATCTTCACCTGGCTCGGCCTGGTCGGCGGACTGCTCGGTACGGTCGCCGGCATCCTCATCGCCGACTACTGGCTGGTGCGGCGCACCGTCCTCGACCTCGGCGGTCTCTACCGGGCCGACGGACCCTATTGGTACCGGGGCGGCTGGAATCCGGCGGCCGTGCTGGCCTTCGCGGTCGGCGGCCTCCTCGCGGTCGGCGGCTCCCACTCGGCACCCGGCACCGGGCCCTTCCCCGCGGACGGGCTGATCCCCTTCCTGAAGCCGCTCGCCGACTACGGCTGGGCGGTGGGCCTCGTCGCCTCGCTGCTGCTCTACACGGCCCTGATGGCAGGGCGGCGGACAGCGCCCGGAAGCGGCCGGGCAACCATGCGCTGATCTTTACCGGGCAGTCTCCATGGCATAGCCTCGGCGGACACGCGGCACAAGCGCGCGGCACGAGCAAGAGCAGAAGGCGGTCGTCGATGTCCGGCACGGAATCCTCCGACTACACCCAGCGCCTGGCCAGGCTGGAGACCTCGGGGATCAAGCGACTGCTGCCCACCCAGGCCCCCTACCGCTGGAACCTCAAGCGGCTCGGCCTCGGGCGCGTGCTCGACATCGGCTGCGGCCTCGGCCGCAACCTGCTCAACTGCGGCCCCGACAGCGTGGGCGTCGACCACAACGCCAGCTCCGTCGCCGTCTGCCGCGAGCGCGGGCTCACCGCCTACACCCCGGACGAGCTCGCCGCCGCCCCCGACTGCGGCCCCGGCTCCTTCGACAGCCTGCTCTGCGCCCACGTCCTGGAGCACATGGACGAGACGCTCGGCAACTCGATCCTGGAGCAGTACCTCCCGCTGGTGAAGCCCGGCGGCCACGTCGTCCTGATCTGCCCCCAGGAAGCCGGCTACAAGACCGACGCCACCCACGTCCGCTTCGTCGACTTCGACGGCCTGCGCGCCCACGCCGAGAAGGTGGGCCTCACCGTCGAGCGCACCTACTCCTTCCCCTTCGCCCGCACCGTCGGCAAGGCGTTCCCCTACAACGAGTTCATCCTCGTCGCCCGTACCCCGGCGGCCTGAACCACCAGGATCACGGCAGCGGCGCCGGCCCCCACCCGGGCACCTGCGCGGCCACGGCCCGCTCCCAGCCGGCCACGCCCCCGGCCACGGGCCACGCCCGGGTGATCTCCGGCGTCCGCTCGATCGCCCGGAGCGCCTTCGCGAGCGCCTGCCCCGCCACCGCCCCGCGCACCCCGTCGAGCGGACCGCCGCCGAGCGCGGCCATGCGGTACGCGTACTCCTCGACCGGCCGGGCGGCGCACAGCGCCACGTAGGCGGCGTCCACAGCTCGTGACAGCAGCAGCACCTCGGGCCGGCCGCCCTCGGCGAGGGCCGCGACGAGCCGGTCGTGCCCGTCGAGCACGACCGGCGAGTTCAGTCCGCTGATCCACCACAGCAGTACGGGTGGCAGCACGCCCTCGCGGTACTGGCGCCGGTACGCCCTGACCCGCGCCGCCCCCGGGTCGGACAGCGCCCGCAGCGGCAGCAGATCGCGGGCGTCCTCCGCCGGATCCCCGTGACCGAACCAGGTGAGATGGCCCCGGTCGGGATCGTGCGCGAGAAGCCCGGCCCAGTTGCCGTCCACGAACCAGCCCGGAGTCATCGGGCCCAGGTTCCAGTCGCCCTCGTGCAGCGGCCCCCCGGCCGCGACGCGCAGCTCCGCCTCCGCGTACGCGGCCCAGCGCTCCGTCCAGGCGTCCGAGCCGGGCGCGGCGAACGCGGCGACGGCGCGCGCCGTGCCGGCCCGCAGCGGCGCGAGCGGGGAGGCGTACCGCCCGGTCCGGGCGTAGTGGACCCCGCGGTGGCTCGCGCGCTGGCGGGCGAAGAGCACCGGCCGGTCGCCCTGCGTCAGGACGAGCCGGCCGCCGTCCGCGCACTCCATGCGCAGGCCGGGCCGCACGGGCTGTTCGATCCGCATGGCCGGAGCCTACGAGACGATGCGAAGACCCTGTCAGGGAACCCTGGCCGTCCACCCGGGCGACGAGAACTTCGCCTCGGCCAGCTCCTTGGCGAGGGCCAGCTCCTCCTCCGTGACGCGGCCCTCCGCCAGGCCGTAGCGATCACGGAAGGAGGCGATCATGCGGTCGATGACGGCCTCGCGCGGCAGGCCGGTCTGGCGGCGGAGGGGGTCGACGCGCTTCTTGGCGCTCTTCGTGCCCTTGTCGGAGAGCTTCTCGCGGCCGATGCGCAGCACCTCGGTCATCTTCTCGGCGTCGATGTCGTAGGCCATCGTCACGTGGTGCAGCACCGCGCCCGCACCCGCGACCATGCGCTTCTGGGCCGCGCCGGCGATCTTGCCGGCGTCCGTGGCGATGTCGTTCAGCGGCTGGTACCACGCCTTGACGCCCATGTCGCCGAGGGCGCCGAGCACCCAGTCGTCGAGATAGGCGTAGCTGTCGGTGAAGGACAGGCCCTGGACCAGGGCGTCCGGGACCGACAGGGAGTACGTGATGGTGTTGCCCGGCTCGATGAACATGGCGCCGCCGCCGCTGATCCGGCGCACCACCTCGATGCCGTGCCGCTCGGCGGCCTCCGGGTCGACCTCGTTGCGCAGCGACTGGAAGCTGCCGATGACGACGGCCGGGGAGCCCCACTCCCAGACCCGCAGGGTCGGCGGGCGGCGGCCGGCCGCGACCTCGGCGGTCAGGACCTCGTCGAGGGCCATGTGCAGGGCCGGGGACTGCGGCGGCTCGTGGATCAGCTGCCAGTCGTAGTCGGTCCAGTCGGTGGCGTGCGCGAGCGCCCGGCGGACCGCGACCCCGATGCCCTCGGTGGTCAGGCCGAACATCTCCGTGCCCGGAGGCAGCGCCTGGTCGATCCGGGCCGCGAGGCCGGCCGCGTCCGTGTCGGCGGGCGCGCCCTCCAGGGCCCCGTCGATCGCCAGGATCGCCTCGTCCGGCTCCAGGAAGAAGTCGCCCGCGACCCGCACCCGGCGCAGCACGCCGTCCGCCACGTCCAGGTCGACCACGACCAGCTTGCCGCCCGGGACCTTGTACTCGCCGTGCACCGGATCCGCCCTCCCACCTGTCAGGGGTCCCCAGTAAGGGGTGAAGCCGTCCAAAGCGTACTCCGCGGCCTGGCCGGTCTCCGAGGGCGGACGAGGAGGCCCCGGGAGCCCGGCCTATCCTGGGGACAGTGATCGCCGGCCCGACATGAGGAGTCCTCAGGTGACGTCGATGCTCGATGCCGTGGTCGTGGGGGCGGGACCCAACGGGCTGACCGCCGCCGCCGAACTCGCCCGCCGTGGCTTCTCCGTGGCCGTCTTCGAAGCGAAGTCCACCGTGGGCGGCGGCGCCCGCACCGAGGAGCTGACGCTCCCCGGCTTCCGGCACGACCCCTGCTCCGCCGTGCACCCGCTCGGCATCGGCTCGCCGGTCTTCGGCTCGATGCCGCTGGACCGCTACGGGCTCGAATGGCTGCACCCCGCACTGCCGATGGCCCACCCCTGGGACGACGGCACCGCGGCCGTCCTCGCCCGCTCCGTCGCCGAGACCGCCGCCTCCTTCGGCCCGCGCGACGCCGGCGCCTACCGGCGGCTCGTCACCCCGTTCGTACCCCGCTGGGACACCCTCGTCCGCGACTTCATGCAGCTGCCGCTCACCGCACTGCCCCGCGACCCGGTCACCCTCGCCCGCTTCGGACTCGCCGGACTGCCGCCCGCCACCTGGCTGTTGAGCCGCTTCCGCGACGAGAAGGCGCGGGCCCTGTTCGCCGGGCTCGTCGGCCATGTCATCGCCCCGCTCGACGGCATCGCCACCGGCGCCGTCGGCCTGGTCTTCGCGCTCGCCGCGCACGCGGTGGGCTGGCCGATGCCCCGAGGCGGCTCGCAGTCGATCTCCGACGCCCTCGCCGCGTACCTGAAGGACCTCGGCGGCGCCGTGCACACCGACTTCGAGGTCAAGCGGCTCGACGACCTGCCGCCGGCCCGCGCCTACGTCTTCGACACCTCGCCCACCGCGCTCGCCCGGATCGCCGGGCTCGGCGGCTACTACGACGGCTACCGCTACGGTGCCAGCGCGTTCAAGATCGACTACGCGCTCTCCGGGCCGGTGCCGTGGACCGCCGAGGCCGCGCGCCGGGCCGGCACCGTGCAGGTCGGGCCCACGATGGGCGAGATCGGCGCCGCCCTCGACCAGGCGTCCTCCGGCACCGCCCCCGACACCCCGTTCCTCATCACCGCCCAGCCCAGCCTGGTCGACCCCGGCCGGGCCCCCGAGGGCAAGCACGTCTTCTGGGCCTACGGCCACGTCCCCAACGGCTGGCGCGGCGACCTCACCGACGCCATCGAGCGGCAGATCGAGCGCTTCGCACCCGGCTTCCGCGACCTGATCCTCGCCCGCGCCACGGCCGGCCCGCCCGAACTCGCCGACCGCAACGCCAACTACATCGGCGGGGACATCGCCTGCGGCGCCGCCCGAGGCCTCCAACTGCTGCTGCGCCCCCGGCTCTCCCTCTTCCCCTACAGCACCCCGCACCCGGCGGTCTTCCTCTGCTCCTCCGCCACCCCGCCCGGCCCCGGCGTGCACGGCATGTCAGGGCACAACGCGGCCAAGGCCGTCTGGCGGCGGCTGCGCACGCCCGGGGCGCGCTGACCGGCGCGTAATGCGCGTGCGCGGTCCTGGCGGGCGCGCCAGGATGGCGGCATGAGCACCGTTCAGCCCGCCGTCGTCCTCGTCCGCGGCGACATCACCGACCAGGACACCGACGTCATCGTGAACGCCGCCAACTCCTCCCTCCTCGGCGGCGGGGGAGTCGACGGCGCCATCCACCGGCGCGGCGGGCCCGCCATCCTGGAGGACTGCCGCAAGCTGCGGGCCGGCCACTACGGGCGCGGCCTGGCCACCGGACAGGCCGTCGCCACCACCGCCGGCGAGCTCGCCGCCCGCTGGGTCGTCCACACCGTCGGCCCGCGGTTCGCCCAGGACGAGGACCGCTCGGAGCTCCTGGCCTCGTGCTACCGGGAGTCGCTTCGTGTCGCGGACGAACTGGGCGCGCGTACCGTGGCCTTCCCGGCGATCTCGACGGGGATCTACGGATGGCCGATCGGCGACGGCGCCCGCATCGCCGTGGAAACGGTGCGCGCCACGCAGACGTCCGTCGAGGAGGTCCGCTTCGTCCTTTTCGATGCCGCGGCCTACGCGGCCTTCGAGACGGTCCTGGCCTGACCCGTGGGAGCGGCGGGGCCCCGTCCAGGTGCCCCTTGACCAGGCCCTCACCCACGCCCAGGACTTGTATACGTAGTACGCGAGCCTCGTAAATGTACGCAGAAACCCGCCCCTCCTCCGGCGACGGCTCGGGGTGTGAGCGAGCTACGGGAGGGCGGTCAGGCAGAACTGCACCAGCCCGGCGTCGACGTCGAGGACGATCTTCTTCATCTCGGACCACGGCGGGTGGAAGTCCATGCCCCACTCGATCGTGAAGGCGAGGACCTTGGCCTCGTCCGGGTTCACGATGTGGCGCGCGAAGGTGTAGTCGTCGCTGGTTCCGCACGTCGGGTAGAGGTCGAAGGAGGGCTCGGGGGTGTACTGGACGCCGCGTACGCCCTTGAGCGCCTTGCAGAACTGCTCGGCCAGCACGGCGGAGTCGTCGTGGTCGGTCTTCTGGATGAACTCCGCGTAGAGCTGGTCGTTCTTGAGTCCGCGCTTGCCGTCGAAGGCGGGATTCTGGAAGTTCCTGGTCGGGTCGTTGGACTGGCTGTTGTCGTCGCCCCACGGGTAGAGCATCTTCTGCGTGTAGCTGTGCACGTCGACGAACCACCGGGTCCGCACGAACTGGTCCAGGAGCCAGCGGACGTTGCGGGTCTCGGGCTCCGAGAAGGGGGCGGGCCCCTGGTACGTCTGGTTGGGGTCGGCCGGGTCGTCGGAGACACGGACCGGGGCGAGGGGATGGAAGGCGGTCCGGAAGTCGAAGAGGAAGTCGAAGTTGCGGTTGATGTCGACGCCGACCGCGGCCGGGTCGCCGCCGGACTGGGCCGGGTTGCGGTTGCGCCGCCAGCCGTCGACGACGGTCTGGCTGTAGTGCCGGCCGTCCGGGTTGACCAGCGGGAAGACCACGAGGTCGAGTCCCTCCAGGATGCTGTGCACCTGGTCGGCGGTGAAGCGGGTGCCGCCGTACGCCAGGCCGGTGCCGCCGGCGTGGGCGTGCAGCAGGTCGGCTGCGAGGTTGACGAGGATCTCGCAGCTGCCCCATTCACGGGCGTGTGCGCCACCGATCAGTACGGCGGCGGGCTTCGGCACCAGGGTGTGGACGCCGATCCGCAGGGCGTGGCAGGTCCGGCCCTCGACGCTGGGCTCGGGCAGTTCGACGAGGTCGGAGGTGTTCGGGAAGGCGGCGGCCAGGCTGGTCACGCCGGAGTCGACCTCGGTGATGTTCAGGTACGTCATGGCGTCGCTCCTAGGCGTCGTTCACCTTGAGGGCCAGCCCTTGTGGGACCGCGTCCGCGGGGGCGAACCTGTCCCCCTCGCCGACCTCGGCCTGGCGGGCGCGTCCGGTGGCGGTGGCGTCCTCGACGACGCTGGCCGTGACGCCGTCGCGTTCGAACACGTCGGCCTGGTCGGCGGGCACGTAGGCGTCGATGGTGCAGCTGCCGTCCTCGTGCCGGCGGACGCGGCCGCCGACGTCGGGACGGGTGTCGCGCAGCAGCGCGCGGAGGGTGTCGGCGTCCCGGGCGGTGACCCGGACGCGCAGGATCGTGTGCTCGTGGTGGGACATGACGGCCTCCCTGGGGCGCCGTCGGCCGATGTCGCTGACGTCGGCTGATGTCGACTCGAAGGTATGGATACGTACGTATATGGGCGATGTGTACGTCGTATCCTCAGCGTGCGCCTTCGCCGTAGAACGCGTCAAGGGGCGCCTCGGGCATGCCGCCGAGCAGGCTGTCGAGGCCCTCGATCAGCTCGCGCTCGTCGTCGTACTCCGCCAGTTGCGGGACGAGCGCGCGCAGTCGCGGGTACTCGGCGGCGGGCAGTCGGTGCAGGCCCAGGCGCAGCATGACGTCCGGCTCGTCGGGGTTGTCGACCACCTGGCGCTTGTCCACGAGGAGGCAGCCGAGGTTCCAGGCCACGAACGTGCGGTAGATCATCAGTGCGGTGGCGTCGTCGAAGCCGGCCCGGCCGAGGACGGCGAGCATGTGCTCGGTGAGCTGGAGCATCGGTGCCGGGCGGCGGGCCACCGGCACGCTGAGCGGGCGGGTGGCCACCACGGGCAGGAGCTCGGGGTGGGCGTGCACCGAGGCCGAGAAGGCGCGGGCGATCCGGCGCAGCTCCGCGCGCCAGGAGGGCACGGCGGCCTCGGCCGAGGTGCGCAATCGGTCGTTGACCTCGGTGAAGAAGGCCTCGACCAGGCCGTCGAGGAGCGCCTCCTTGCTGGCCGTGTACCGGTAGATGGCCATCGGCTCCACGCCCAGGTCGGCAGCCAGACGCCGCATGGTCAGCGCCCCGAGGCCCTCCCGGTCGACCAGTGCCACGGCGGCCGCGAGCACGAGGGGGCGGCTGAGGCGCCGCCGCCTGGCGGGGGTGCCAGGGTCCGGTCCAGTCATGTCCGCACTCCCATCGCCCCGCCCGGCGACGTCATCGGGGCGTGCCGGTCGACCTGTGGATACCGGGATACACAGTACACTTACTCCAATATTGTACTTAATGCCTCGCCGAGGCCGAAGGCGCCGGGTCGCCGCCCGGGCCACCGAGTCCGTCTCCGCCCCCGGCGCTTGCGCCCGCACGTCGATGTCGTTTTCTCGCCAGCCGTCTCCATCGGGATCACCCATCCTGGAGCCATGCACACCGACACCGAGCGCTGCGTCCGGGCCGTCCAGTCGAAGGACGCCCGCTTCGACGGCGTCTTCTTCACCGCCGTCCGCACCACTCGGATCTACTGCCGGCCCAGCTGCCCGGCCGTGCCGCCGAGGCCCGAGAACATGGAGTTCCACCCCACCGCCGCCTCCTGCCAGCGGGCCGGCTTCCGGGCCTGCAAGCGCTGCCGGCCGGACACCAGCCCCGGCTCGCCCGCCTGGGACGTGCGCGCCGACTCCGTGGCCCGTGCCATGCGGCTCATCAGGGACGGCATCGTCGACCGGGAGGGCGTCCCGGGCCTCGCCACCCGGCTCGGCTACTCGACCCGGCAGATCGAGCGCCAGCTGCTCGCCGAACTCGGCGCCGGGCCGCTCGCCCTCGCCCGCGCCCAGCGGGCCCAGACCGCGCGCCTGCTCATCGAGACCACCCCGCTGCCCATGGCCGAGATCGCCTTCGCCGCCGGCTTCGCCTCGATCCGCACCTTCAACGACACCGTCCGCCAGGTCTTCGCGCTCACCCCGGGCGACCTGCGCGCCCGCGCCGCCCGGACCGGCGCCGTACCGCCCGCCCCCTCCGGGGCGATCACCCTGCGGCTGCCGTTCCGCGCGCCCCTCAACCCCTCGAACCTCTTCGGCCACCTCGCCGCCACCGCCGTCCCCGGCGTGGAGGAGTGGCGCGACGGCGCCTACCGCAGGACGCTGAGCCTCCCGTACGGGCACGGCATCGTCGCCCTCGCCCCGCGCGCCGACCACGTCCTGTGCCGGCTCTCGCTCACCGACCCGCGCGACCTCACGCTCGCCATCAACCGCTGCCGCCGGCTGCTCGACCTCGACGCCGACCCCGTCGCCGTCGACGAACAGCTGCGCGCCGACCCGCTGCTCGCGCCGCTCGTCGACGCGGGCCCGGGGCGGCGGGTGCCGCGGACCGTGGACGCCGCCGAGTTCGCCGTACGGGCGGTGCTCGGCCAGCAGGTGTCCACGGCCGCCGCGCGCACCCACGCCGCCCGGCTGGTCGCCGCGCACGGCGTGCCCGTCGAGGACCCGGAGGGCGGCCTCACCCACCTCTTCCCGACCCCCGAGGCGCTCGCCGGCCTCGACCCGGAGACCCTCGCCCTGCCGCGCAGCCGCCGCGCCACCCTGCTCACCCTCGTCACCGCCCTCGCCGACGGCAGCCTCGCCCTCGGCCCCGAGAGCGACTGGGACGAGGCCCGTGAGCGGCTGCGCGCGCTGCCCGGCTTCGGCCCCTGGACCACCGAGGTCATCGCCATGCGGGCGCTCGGCGACCCCGACGCCTTCCTCCCCGGCGACCTCGGCGTGCGCCGCGCCGCCCAGGGCCTCGGCCTGCCCGCCGGACCCGCCGCGCTCACCGTCCGGGCCGCCCGGTGGCGCCCCTGGCGGGCCTACGCCGTCCAGTACCTCTGGGCCACCGACGCCCACCCGATCAACCACCTCCCCGCGTAAGGACCTCCGCTCATGCCCACCGTGCAGCACACGGTCGTGGACAGCCCCTACGACCTGCTGACCCTCGTCGCCGTCGACGGCGTCCTCAGCCGCATGTACATGACCGACCAGCGGCACCGCCCGCCGGAGGAGACCTTCGGCACCCCCGACCCGCGCCCCTTCACCGAGGCGGTGCGCCAGCTCGACGCCTACTTCGCCGGCGAACTCACCGAGTTCGACCTGCCGTTGAAGCTCATCGGCACCCCGTTCCAGCTCCGCGTCTGGGAGCAGCTCCGGCTCATCCCGTACGGCGAGACCCGCACGTACGGCGAACTCGCGGAGGCCCTCGGCAACCCCGGCGCCTCACGCGCCGTCGGCCTCGCCAACGGCAAGAACCCGGTCACGATCATCGTCCCCTGCCACCGGGTGATCGGGGCCGGCGGCAGCCTCACCGGCTACGGCGGCGGCCTGGACCGCAAGAAGCGCCTGCTCGCCTTCGAAGCGGGCGCCCGCGACGACGCCCTCTTGTGATTCCTGCCGTCAGGTCCCTAGCGCAGGCTGTCGAGCAACGCCGGCAGCGCAGTGCCGATCGGCTCGCGGACGATCTCGTCCGCGAGCGGGTCGTACGGCGTCGGCTCGGCGTTCACGATGATCAGCCGCGCCCCGTGCTCCGCCGCGATCCCGGCGAGCGAGGCCGCGGGCTGCACGTGCAGGCTCGTACCGACCGCGATGAAGACCTCCGTGGCCTTCGCGATCGACATCGCCTCGCCGAGCACCTGCGGATCGAGCCGCTGCCCGAACATCACCGTCGCCGACTTCAGGATCCCGCCGCACGCCAGGCACGCCGGGTCCGGCTCACCGGCCCGCACCCGCGCGAGGGCGTCCTCCATCGGCGAGCGGGCGTGGCACGCCGTGCACACCACCGTCCGCGCCGAGCCGTGCAGTTCGAGCACCTTCCGCTCCGGCACCCCGGCCAGCTGATGCAGCCCGTCCACGTTCTGCGTGATGACCCGCAGCGCGTTCCCGCTCTTCTCGTACGCGGCGATCGCCTCGTGCGCCGCGTTCGGCCGCGCCCTGAGGACCGGCCCGTCCAGTCGCATCCGCCACGACCGGCAGCGGATCTCCGGGTCGGCCATGTACGGCCCGTAGGTGACGAGCCGCTCGGCCTCAGGGTCCTTCCGCCACAAGCCGTTGGGCCCCCGGTAGTCGGGAATGCCGGAGTCGGTGGAGATACCGGCACCACTGAGAATCGCGACCATGGTCATACCGCGAGCCTAGGTCGGCCCACGGACCTCCCGCGAGCCGATTTACCGGCGGTCAGCAAGGTCGTTCCCCGCGCCGCCCACTCACGGCACTGCCCGCTCACCGCACCGGCCGGCCGTTCTCCAGTTCCGCCGGGCCACGGCCGGCCGTCAGGGCGTCCAGGGCGGCCGCCACCCGCAGACCCAGACCCGCCAGGAGGTAGCCCGGCAGCTCCGCCGGCTCCACCAGCTTCCAGGAGACCAGCTCCGCCTCCTGGAGGCGGATCGCGGCGAACTGCTCGTCCGAGAGGACACCGCCGTCGAAGACGTACGCCACGAGCGGCGGGCGGCCCGGGCCGTGCGACCAGTCGACCGCGAGCAGCGCGCCGAGCTCCGGGTCCAGGCCGATCTCCTCGGCCGTCTCGCGGCGGGCGGCCTGGCGCGGCGTCTCGCCCGTGTCGGACTCGATCGTGCCGCCCGGAAGCGCCCAGCCCTCCCGGTAGTTCGGCTCGACGACGAGGACCCGGCCGGTCCGGTCCCGGAAGAGGGCGGCGGCACCGGCCAGGACCCGGGGCAGGCTCGCGATGTACGTGGCGTAGTCAGAGGTCGTCATCCCGTCAGCGTAGCCAGCCGCACCGTCCGCTCGGCCAGCTCGCTGATCCTCGCCCGGTCGAAACCGGCGACCGCGCTGCGCACCCGGTCCGCCAGCGGCTCCGACCACTGCGACGGGATCGCCGCCGCCCCGCACAGCACGCCCGCGACCGAACCGGCCGTCGCCCCGTTGGAGTCGGTGTCCAGGCCGCCGCGCACGGTGAGCGCGATCGTGCGCGTGAAGTCGCCCTCCCCGTACAGCAGTCCGGCGGTCAGCACGGCCGCGTTCGGGATCGTGTGGAGCCAGCCGAGCGCGCCCGTCTCCTTCGCCAGTTCGGCGAGCGCCTCGGACCACTCGACGCCCGCCTCGTGCAGCGCCATCGTGTGCCGCACGGTCCGGGCGAGCCGGCAGCTCGCGGGGATCCGCTCCAGGGCGGCCGCCACCGCCGTGCGCGCGTCGGGCGCGGTGAAGGCCGCGGCCACGAGCGCGGCCGCCCACATCGCCCCGTACACCCCGTTCCCGGTGTGCGAGAGCACCGCGTCCCGGCGGGCCAGTGACGCGGCCCGGCGCGGATCGCCGGGCGAGGTCAAGCCGTACACGTCCGCCCTGATCAGCGCGCCGATCCACTCCTGGTACGGGTTGTCGAAGGTGGCGGTGAGCGGCGGCTTCAGCCCGTTGGCCAGATTGCGGTAGGCCACCCGCTCGGCGGTGAACGTCTGCAGGTACGGCAGCCGCAGCAGCCACTGCTCGCCGACCTGCTCGGTGGTGAAGGAGAAGCCGCGGGTCTCCAGGAGGTGCAGGCCCAGGATCGTGTAGTCGATGTCGTCGTCACGGCAGCTGCCGTGGATCCGGCCGCGCACGCACTGCGGCCACTCCGGCCGCAGCTCGAAGCCGTCCGCTCCGGCGGCCGGCGGCGCGGGCAGGTAGTCGGTGAGCGGCAGCGCGCCGGTCAGCCGCAGATAGGCGTCGATCCGCTCCCGCGTCCAGTGCTCGCCGCTCTCCACCGGCTTGCCGAGCATGTTCCCGGCGATCCGCCCGGTCCAGCCGCCGAGGATCCGGTCGGCGAGTTCGCTGTGCTTGAGCAGGCCCATGCCTCCGGTGTACCGAATGCGCGGCCGGGCCGCGCGCCGACGCACCGCCGCCGGGGGACGCGGGCTCGTCCGGCTCACCCGGTCCAGGGCGCGCGCCGACGCTCCGCCGCCGGGCGGCCGCGGGCTCGTCCGGCTCAGCCGGTCCGGGCCGCGCGCCGACGCTCCGCAGTCCGGCGGCCGCCGGGCTCGTCCGGCTCACCCCGGGCGCGGCGCGCCACGCACCGCTGCCCACGGCCGCCGGGCTCTTCCGGCTCATCCCTCTTCGCCGCCGTCGGTGTCGGCCGCCCCGGTGGTCGCCCGCCCGGCGGGCTGTGCGGCCGGCCGGGCATCGCCTCCGTGCGGGGGCCGCTCCCCACCGCGCTCCCGCCTCGGTTCCGGGCTCTGCTCCCGACCCCGTTCGCCGCCCCGCTCCCGCTCCGCGATCGCCTCGCCCACCATCGCCCGTACCGCGTCCCGTACGCCGTGCAGCGCGTGCTGCCGGGCCGGGCCCGCGCCCGGGTCCGTGCTCAGCTCCTTCCACAGCGCCCAGCACAGGCCCAGCATCACGAGCACGAACGGCAGCGCCACCAGGATCGTCGCCGTCTGCAGCGACTTCAGACCGCCCGCGACGAGCAGCACGGCGGCCACCGCGGCCATCAGGACGCCCCAGGTGACCACCAGCCAGGTCCGCGGATTCAGCGCGCCCCGGCTGGTCAGCGAGCCCATCACCAGCGATGCCGAGTCGGCGCTGGTCACGAAGTACGTCATCACGAGGAGCATCGCCAGATACGAGGTGAGCGTCCCCAGCGGCAGCGCGTCCAGCATCGCGAACAGCGACGCCTCCACCCCGTTCCTCACCGCGCCCGCCATGTCCGCCGCGCCCGTCGAGTCGAGCCGGATCGCGGTGCCGCCCATCACGCAGAACCAGAGCACCGTCGCGCCCGAGGGCACGAGCAGCACCCCGATCAGGAACTCGCGGACGGTCCGGCCGCGCGAGATCCGGGCGATGAAGGTGCCCACGAACGGCGCCCAGGACAGCCACCACGCCCAGTAGAAGATCGTCCAGGCGCCCAGCCAGGTCCGGTCCGTGAAGGCGCCGGTGCGGCTCGCCATCGGCAGCAGCTGGTGCAGATAGCCGCCGAGGGACGCCGGGATCGTGTCGAGGACGTAGACGGTCGGCCCGAGCAGGAAGACGAAGACCATCATCGCCGCGGCGAGCACGATGTTCAGCGTGGACAGCCACTTCACGCCCTTGTGCAGGCCGGAGAAGGCGGAGAGCACGAAGGCCGCCGACAGCGACACGATGATGATCAGCTGGGTGGCCGTGGAGTTCTCGACGCCCATGGTGATGTTCAGGCCCTCCGCCACCTGCAGCGCGCCCAGGCCCAGACTGGTCGCGGTGCCGAAGACGGTCGCGAAGACGGCCAGCAGATCGATCGCCCTGCCCGGCCACGAGCGCGCCCGGCGCTCGCCCATCAGCGGGACGAAGGCGGCGCTCAGCGTGTTGCCGCGTCCCTTGCGGAAGCCCGCGTAGGCGAGCGCCAGGCCGGCGATGCCGTAGATCGCCCACGGGGTCAGCGTCCAGTGGAAGAACGAGTACTCCAGCGCGGTGCGGGCCGCGGCGCCCGACCGCGGCGGCACGCCGCTCGCCGGTGGCGGGCTCAGATAGTGCTGGAGCGGCTCCCCGACCCCGTAGAACATCAGGCCGATGCCCATTCCCGCGCTGAACATCATCGCGATCCAGGCGAGATTCGTGAACTCCGGCTCCGAGTCGTCGGTGCCGAGCCGGATCCGGCCGAAGCGGCTCAGCGCGATCACCACGCACAGCGCCAGGAAGATGTCCGCGGCCGTCACGAAAAGCCAGGCGAAGTTGTCCAGGACCCAGCGCAGGGCCGAGGAGGAGGCGGTGTCGAAGGAGTCCTTTCCGAGCGCCGCCCAGCCCACCACGGCGACGACCGCGGCCATCCCGATCCCGATGACTTTCCCGTCCGGGCGGTTTCCGTCCGGACGGGAACCTCGTCCAGGCATTTGATCGATCAGTTCCGTGCTCATATGGCCCCACTATGGTGCGGAATATCGCCTTATCAGGGGGTGGCACGCCGTCTTCCGGTACGGATAAGGTCGGCCTCGGCGCGACTGCCTGTTCGAAAGCAAGGGATGCAAGGTGACGGACGGAGCAGTAACTGAGGTCGCACGCGTGCTCGTCGCGGCCGACAAGTTCAAGGGCTCGCTCACGGCCGTACAGGTCGCGGAGCGGGTCACAGCAGGTCTGCGACGGGTCGTCCCGGAGCTCGAAGTGGAGACGCTGCCCGTCGCCGACGGCGGCGACGGCACCGTGGCCGCGGCCGTGGCGGCCGGGTTCGAGCGGCGCGAGGTGACCGTGACCGGGCCGCTCGGCGAGCCCGTCACGGCGGCGTACGCGCTGCGCGGGACCACGGCGGTGGTGGAGATGGCGGAGGCGTCCGGCCTCCAGCTGCTGCCGGCCGGGGTGTTCGCCCCGCTCACCGCCACCACGTACGGCTCCGGCGAGCTGCTGCGCGCGGCGCTCGACGCCGGGGCCACCACGATCGTCTTCGGCGTGGGCGGCAGCGCCACCACCGACGGCGGCGCGGGCATGCTCGCCGCGCTCGGCGCCGTGTTCCTGGACGCCGCGGGCGAGCCCGTCGGCCCGGGCGGCGGCGCCCTCGCGCAGCTGGCCTCC
Source organism: Streptomyces sp. NPDC003943 (assembly GCF_053605265.1). Lineage (NCBI taxonomy): Bacteria > Bacillati > Actinomycetota > Actinomycetes > Kitasatosporales > Streptomycetaceae > Streptomyces > Streptomyces sp. NPDC003943. The sequence goes on from NZ_JBSGIW010000030.1 coordinate 20,965, forward strand.
GCCGACCTGTCCGGCGTCGACCCGCGCCTCGCCGACGTCGACCTCGTCCTCGCCAGCGACGTGGACAACCCGCTGACCGGCCCCAAGGGCTGCGCAGCGGTGTACGGGCCGCAGAAGGGCGCGAGCCCGGAGGACGTCGAGACCCTCGACGCCGCCCTCGCGCACTACGCGGAGGTCCTGGAGCAGGCCATCGGCGCCAAGGCCGCCGAGCTGGCCGCCTCGCCCGGCGCGGGCGGCGCGGGCGGCATCGGCTACGGCGCGCTGCTGGTCGGTGCGAGCTTCCGGCCCGGCATCGAGCTGATGCTGGAGGTCCTCGGCTTCGCCCCGGCCCTGGAGCGGGCCACCCTCGTCATCACCGGCGAGGGCTCGCTCGACGAGCAGACCCTGCACGGCAAGGCCCCGGCGGGCGTCGCCGCGGCGGCCCGCGCCGCCGGCAAGGACGTCGTCGCCGTCTGCGGACGGCTCGCCCTCGCCCCGGAGGCCCTGGGCGCCGCCGGCATCCGCCGGGCGTACCCGCTGACCGACCTGGAGCCCGACCCGGCGAAGTCGATCCCGAACGCGGGGCCGCTCCTGGAGCAGGTGGCGGCGAACGTGGCGCGGGACTTCCTGGCGTAGGCGCGCAGGGCGCGGAGCCGGGCCCGGTGGCGGGCGCGCGAGGGCCGTGGGCGACTGCCCCACCGATTCCCATGCGAGAGGACACCCTGATGGACGTACGGCGGCTCACGCCCGAGGAAGTCCGCGAGCGGGCCGCCGACGGGCTCGCCGCGCTCCTGGTGGACGCCGTCGACAGCGGGGCCTCAGTCGGCTTCCTGGCGCCCCTGGAGCCCGCGGCGGCCGCGACCTGGTGGTCGGGCGTGGCAGGCGTACGGGACGTCTGGGCGGCCCTCGACCCGGCGGGGCGGGTGCTCGGCGCCGTCACGCTGGTCCGTGACGACAAGGCGAACGGACGCCATCGGGGCGAGATCGCCCGGCTCGTCGTACACCGTGACGCCCGCGGTCAGGGCCTCGGGCGCCGGCTCCTCGCCGCTGCCGAGGAGCATGCCCGGGCGGCAGGGTTGCTCCTGCTGGTCCTGGACACCCAGTCCGGCAGTCCCGCCGAGCGCCTCTACCAGGGGGAGGGGTGGACGGCTGCCGGGGTCATTCCGGACTTCGCCGCCGATCCGGCCGGGGTGCTGCGTCCGACGACGCTCTATTACAAGCGGCTGGGCGGCTGACGACATGAGAAAGGGCCCCGGACGCTCTCGCGTCCGGGGCCCTTTCTCGTATCGCTTATCGCAGCTGTGCCGCCTGCGCCTCGCGCGCCTCACGGCTCTCGCGCCGGTTGTCGCGGAAGGAGTTCACTCGTCGGGCCGTCGCGAAGAGGGGGATCACGGCGCCCAGGACCACCTGGAGGGCGCAGCCGGCCTGGAGCAGGAACTGTCCGCCCGGGGCGTCGAACGCCCACGCGGCCAGCATCGCCATCGCTCCGACGATCCAGCTGAGCATGGCCGCGGCGAGGACACCCCGCGGCTTCGGGTACTCCACCCGGCTCACCATCAGCCACGCCGTGCCGATGATCGCGAGCAGGGTCGGGATGAACGGCAGCTCGAGCAGGATGATCGAGACGACCGTCAGCGCACCGAAGGGGCTCGGCATGCCCTGGAACATGCCGTCCTTCATCGTCACGCACGAGAACCGGGCGAGTCGCAGCACCACCGCGAGCAGCACCACGATCGCGGCCACCGCCGAGACCTTCTGCTGCGCGTCGTCCGCGACCATGCCGTAGACGAGCACGAAGTAGGCCGGGGCCAGACCGAAGCTGATCAGGTCCGACAGGTTGTCGAGCTCGGCGCCCATCGGCGAGCTGCGGAGCTTGCGCGCCACGATGCCGTCGAACAGGTCGAAGATCGCCGCGGCCAGCATCAGGATCACGGCGGTGGCGGCGCTGTTGCGGGCCATGCCGGTCTCGCCGCTGCCGGTGAGGTGCGGGATGAGGATGCCGGTGGTGGTGAAGTACACCGCCATGAAGCCACAGGTGGCGTTACCGAGCGTGAGGGCGTCCGCTATGGACAGCCTCAGCGACAGCGGCATCTCCTCGGCCTCGTCGGCGGCCTCCGCCGCCGTCTCGGCGGCCCAGTCGGCCGCCCGTGTGTCGGGATCAATCACGGTCAATGCGAGTCACCCCCGCGGTCGTGGCCTGACCGACCTCGACGGCGACCTCGACACCCTCCGGGAGGTAGATGTCGACCCGCGAACCGAAGCGGATCAGGCCGATCCGGTCACCCTGCTCGACCTTCGTCCCCTGCGGGATGTACGGCACGATCCGCCGCGCGACGGCGCCCGCGATCTGCACCATCTCGATGTCGCCGAGCTCGGTGTCGAAGTGCCAGACAACGCGCTCGTTGTTCTCGCTCTCCTTGTTGAACGCCGGCACGAAGCCACCGGGGACGTGCTCCACGGACGTCACCGTGCCCGCCAGGGGCGCGCGGTTGACGTGGACGTTCAGCGGGCTCATGAAGATGGCGACCCGGGTGCGGCCGTCCTTCCACGGCATGATGCTCTGCACCACGCCGTCGGCGGGCGAGATGACCCGGCCCTGAGCGATCTCGCGCTCGGGGTCGCGGAAGAACCACAGCATGCCGGCCGCGAGAGCGGTGACCGGCACGGCGACGGCCCGCGCGCGCTTCGACTTGCCCGCGCGCGCGAGGCTGAGCGCCGCGGTGGCGACGGTCGGCAGAAGCCACGGCGATGCTCCGCGTGCGATGCGTACGCCCTTGAGGCTGTCGCGGTGTGCAGAGGTTTGGCTGTGGGGCATGGATGACCTTCGTAGCGGATGATGCCGCACTGGCAACGGGGGACGGCGGCTTTCGGGCGATGCTATCGGTTGCGGGCCGCAACTGGGCAAGCCAGAAGCCGAGTCGGCGGCCGGAAGACGAACACGGGGTGTGATCTTCTTCGCGGCCAAACCGACCCAAATGCGACAATCAACCCTGGAATCGGTACTCCTCGAGCAGCCGACGACCGATGATCATTTTCTGGATCTCGGCGGTACCTTCGCCGATCAGCAGCATCGGCGCCTCGCGGTAGAGGCGCTCGATCTCGTACTCCTTGGAGAACCCGTAACCGCCGTGAATGCGGAAGGCGTCCTCGACGACCTCCTTGCAGTATTCGGAGGCGAGGTACTTCGCCATCCCTGCTTCGAGGTCGTTTCGTTCCCCGGAGTCCTTTTTGCGTGCTGCGTTCACCATCATGGCATGAGCGGCCTCGACCTTGGTAGCCATCTCGGCAAGCTTGAACTGAATCGCCTGGTGCTGGGCGATCGGCTTACCGAAAGTGTGACGCTGCTGGGCATACTGGACGCCCAGCTCGAAGGCACGCTGCGCGACACCGCAACCACGGGCCGCCACGTTCACGCGGCCGACCTCGACGCCGTCCATCATTTGGTAAAACCCTCGGCCGGTGACCCCGCCCAGGACGCGATTGGCCGGAATGCGCAGTCCGTCCATGATGAGTTCGGTCGTGTCGACGCCCTTGTAACCCATCTTCTCGATCTTGCCGGGAATCGTGAGGCCGGGACGGACCTCTCCGAAACCGGGCTCCTTCTCGACGAGGAAGGTCGTCATCGACTTGTGCGGGGCGGTGCCCTCCGGGTGGCCTTCGTCACTTCGGACGAGAACGGCGACCAGCGTTGACGTGCCACCGTTCGTCAGCCACATCTTCTGGCCGTTGAGGACGTACTCGTCGCCGTCCTTCACCGCCTTCGACGTGATCGCCGACACGTCCGAGCCGAGACCCGGCTCCGACATCGAGAAGGCGCCGCGCACCTCGCCGGCCGCCATCCGCGGAAGGAAGTACTCCTTCTGCTCCTGGGTGCCGTGCTGCTTCAGCATGTACGCGACGATGAAGTGCGTGTTGATGATGCCGGACACCGACATCCAGCCGCGCGCGATCTCCTCCACGCACAGCGCGTAGGTGAGCAGCGACTCACCGAGACCGCCGTACTCCTCGGGGATCATCAGACCGAAGACGCCGAGCTCCTTGAGCCCGTCCACGATCTGCTGCGGGTACTCGTCACGGTGCTCCAGCTCCGTCGCGACCGGGATGATCTCCTTGTCCACGAAGTCGCGGACGGTGGAGAGGATCTCCTGCTGGACGTCGGTCAGACCGTGGGTCTGGGCGAGTCGCGCCATGACTACTTCCCCTGTTCCTTCAGCTCCGGGCGGCCGGGCTGCTCGCCGCCGCGCGCGTCGATGTACTCCGCGGTCGGGACCATCACCTTGCGGCGGAAGACGCACACGAGGGTGCCGTCCTGCTTGTAGCCCTTGGTCTCGACGTAGACGATGCCGCGGTCGCTCTTCGACTTCGACGGCGTCTTGTCGAGGACCGTGGTCTCGCCGTAGATGGTGTCGCCGTGGAAGGTCGGCGCCACGTGCCGCAGCGACTCGATCTCCAGGTTGGCGATCGCCTTTCCGGAGACGTCCGGCACGGACATGCCGAGCAGCAGCGAATAGATGTAGTTGCCGACGACGACGTTCTTCTTGAAGTCCGTCGTGTTCTCCGCGTAATTCACGTCCATGTGAAGCGGGTGGTGGTTCATCGTCAGCAGACAGAAGAGATGGTCGTCGTACTCGGTGACCGTCTTTCCGGGCCAGTGCTTGTAGACGGCGCCGATCTCGAACTCTTCGTAGGTGCGGCCGAACTGCATGGAACTCAGGCCTCCGGGATCTCGAACTTGGTGGTGCGCTGCATGCCGGCGGCCCGGCCCTTGCCGGAGATGACCAGCGCCATCTTGCGGGAGGCCTCGTCGATCATCTCGTCGCCGAGCATCGCGGAGCCCTTCTTCCCGCCGGCCTCGGACGTGTAGTAGTCGTACGCGTCGAGGATCAGCTCGGCGTGGTCGAAGTCCTCCTGCGAGGGCGAGAAGATCTCGTTCGCCGCGGCGACCTGGTCCGGGTGCAGCACCCACTTGCCGTCGAAGCCGAGGGCGGCGGCGCGCTGCGCGACCGCCTTGTAGCCCTCCTGGTTGCGGATCTGGAGGTACGGGCCGTCGATCGCCTGGAGGTTGTTGGCGCGGGCGGCCATCAGGATGCTCATCAGGATGTGGTGGTAGGCGTCCGCCGGGTAGCCGGGCGGCTGCTCGCCGACGACCAGCGACTTCATGTTGATGGAGGCCATGAAGTCGGCCGGGCCGAAGATGATCGTCTCGACGCGCTGCGACGCCTGGGCGATCGCGTTCACGTTGACCAGGCCCTGGGCGTTCTCGATCTGCGCCTCGATGCCGATCTTGCCGACCTCGAAGCCCATGGTCTTCTCGATCTGGGTGAGCAGCAGGTCGAGCGCGACGATCTGCTCGGCGTTCTGCACCTTCGGCAGCATGATGCAGTCGAGGTTCTGGCCGGCGCCCTCGACGACGGTGACGACGTCACGGTACGTCCAGTGGGTGGTCCAGTCGTTGACCCGCACGACCCGCGTCTTACCGGTCCAGTCGCCCTCGTTGAGGAACTTCACGATGGTGTGCCGGGCCTCCGGCTTGGCCAGCGGCGCGCACGCGTCCTCCAGGTCCAGGAAGACCTGGTCGGCGGCGAGGCCCTGGGCCTTCTCCAGGAAGCGCGGGTTGGAGCCGGGGACCGCCAGGCAGGAGCGGCGCGGACGAAGCCGGTTCACGGGGGTGATGGTCATGCGGGGACCTCCGTACGTTCGAGGGGGCTGAGCTGGTTGGCTTTCCGGATCTCGTCGACGATACGTCCGATGATCCCGGTGATACCGAAGTCCTTCGGGGTGAAGACGGCGGCCACGCCGGCCGCCCGGAGCTCCTCGGCGTCGGCGTTCGGGATGATCCCGCCGACGACGACCGGGATGTCGGCGGCGCCGGCGTCCTTGAGGCGGTCGAGGACGTCCGGCACGAGCTGGGCGTGCGAGCCGGACAGGATCGACAGGCCGACCGCGTGCACGTCCTCCTCCAGGGCCGCGTCCACGATCTGCTCGGGCGTCAGCCGGATGCCCTGGTAGACCACCTCGAACCCGGCGTCACGGGCCCGTACGGCGATCTGCTCGGCGCCGTTGGAGTGCCCGTCCAGGCCCGGCTTGCCGACCAGGAAGCGCAGCTTGCCGACGCCCAGGTCCTGCGCCGTGCGCTCGACCTTGGCGCGCACCTCGGCGAGCGGGGAGCCCGCCTCGGCCGGCACGGCCACCGGCGCGGACGACACACCGGTCGGGGCGCGGAACTCGCCGAAGACCTCGCGCAGCGCCCCGGCCCACTCGCCGGTCGTGACGCCCGCGCGGGCGCACTCCAGGGTGGCCTCCATCAGGTTGCCGGTGCCCTTCGCGGCCTCCTTCAGCCGCTCCAGGGCCTTGCACGGCCGCGGGTGGTTGAACGGCGGCTGGTATCGGGTGTCCCGCCAGGTTCCGAGGGCACTGACGACCCGGGCCTCGACGGCCGGGTCGACCGTCTGGATCGCGGTGTCCAGGTCGGCGGTGAGCGGGTTCGGCTCGGTCGTCTCGAAGATGTTGACGCCGACGATCTTGTCCTCGCCGGACTCGATGCGGGCCCGGCGCTCGGCGTGCGAGGAGACCAGCTGCGCCTTGAGGTAGCCGGACTCGACGGCGGCCATCGCGCCGCCCATCTCCTGGATCCGCTCGATCTCCGCCAGGCACTCGGTGACCAGGGCGTCCACCTTGGCCTCGATGACGTGCGAGCCGGCGAAGATGTCCTCGTACTCCAGCAGGTCGGACTCGTGGGCGAGCACCTGCTGGATGCGCAGCGACCACTGCTGGTCCCAGGGGCGCGGCAGGCCGAGGGCCTCGTTCCACGCCGGGAGCTGTACGGCGCGGGCGCGGGCGTCCTTGGAGAGGGTGACGGCCAGCATCTCCAGGACGATGCGCTGGACGTTGTTCTCCGGCTGGGCCTCGGTCAGGCCGAGCGAGTTGACCTGCACGCCGTAGCGGAAGCGGCGCTGCTTGGCGTCCTCGATGCCGTACCGCTCGCGGGTGACGGTGTCCCAGATGCGGCCGAAGGCGCGCATCTTGCACATCTCCTCGATGAAGCGCACGCCCGCGTTCACGAAGAAGGAGATGCGGGCGACGACCTCGCCGAACCGCTCCTCCGGGACCTGCCCGGAGTCGCGGACGGCGTCGAGGACGGCGATGGCGGTGGACATCGCGTACGCGATCTCCTGGACCGGCGTGGCCCCCGCCTCCTGCAGGTGGTAGCTGCAGATGTTGATCGGGTTCCACTTCGGCATGTGGTTCACCGTGTAGGCGATCATGTCCGTCGTCAGGCGCAGCGACGGGCCGGGCGGGAAGACGTGCGTCCCGCGCGACAGGTACTCCTTCACGATGTCGTTCTGGGTGGTGCCCTGGAGCTTGGTGACGTCCGCACCCTGCTCCTCGGCGACCACCTGGTAGAGCGCCAGCAGCCACATGGCGGTGGCGTTGATGGTCATGGAGGTGTTCATCTGCTCCAGGGGGATGTCCTGGAACAGCCGCCGCATGTCACCGAGGTGCGAGACGGGCACGCCGACCCGGCCGACCTCGCCGCGGGCGAGGACGTGGTCGGGGTCGTAGCCGGTCTGCGTGGGCAGGTCGAACGCGACCGAGAGGCCGGTCTGGCCCTTGGCCAGGTTGCGCCGGTAGAGCTCGTTCGACGCCTCGGCGGTGGAGTGACCGGCGTAGGTCCGCATGAGCCACGGCCGGTCCTTCTGACGCTCTGTCATCTGGGGTCCCGGGGTCGGATGTTAGATGTTACGGAAGCGGTTGATGGCGTCGATGTGCTTGGCCCGCAGCTCGTGGTCGCGCACGCCGAGACCCTCCTCGGGCGCGAGGGCGAGGACGCCGACCTTGCCCTGGTGCAGGTTGCGGTGCACGTCGTAGGCGGCCTGGCCGGTCTCCTCCAGGGAGTAGACCTTGGAGAGCGTCGGGTGGATCTTGCCCTTGGCGATGAGGCGGTTGGCCTCCCACGCCTCGCGGTAGTTGGCGAAGTGCGAGCCGATGATCCGCTTCAGCGACATCCACAGGTAGCGGTTGTCGTACTGGTGCATGTACCCCGAGGTCGAGGCGCAGGTGGTGATGGTGCCGCCCTTGCGGGTGACGTACACGGAGGCACCGAAGGTCTCGCGGCCCGGGTGCTCGAAGACGATGTCGATGTCCTCGCCGCCGGTCAGCTCGCGGATCTTGGAGCCGAAGCGCTTCCACTCGCGCGGGTCCTGGGTGTTCTCGTCCTTCCAGAACCTGTAGCCCTCGGCGTTGCGGTCGATGACCGCCTCGGCGCCCATGGAGCGGCAGATGTCGGCCTTCTCCGGGGAGGAGACGACACAGATCGGGTTGGCGCCGCCGGCCAGGGCGAACTGGGTGGCGTACGAGCCGAGGCCGCCGCTCGCGCCCCAGATGAGCACGTTGTCGCCCTGCTTCATGCCGGCGCCGTTCCGGGAGACCAGCTGGCGGTACGCGGTGGAGTTGACCAGGCCGGGGGCAGCGGCCTCCTCCCAGCTGAGGTGGCCGGGCTTCGGCATCAGCTGGTTGGACTTGACGAGGGCGATCTCGGCGAGGCCGCCGAAGTTGGTCTCGAAGCCCCAGATGCGCTGCTCGGGGTCGAGCATCGTGTCGTTGTGGCCGTCCGAGGACTCCAGCTCGACGCTCAGGCAGTGCGCGACGACCTCGTCGCCGGGCTTCCAGGAGTTGACGCCCGGGCCGGTGCGCAGCACGACGCCCGCGAGGTCGGAGCCGATGACGTGGTACGGCAGGTCGTGGCGCTTGGTGAGCTCGGACAGGCGGCCGTAGCGCTCGAGGAAGCCGAAGGTCGACACGGGCTCGAAGATCGAGGTCCAGACCGAGTTGTAGTTTACGGAGCTGGCCATGACGGCGACCAGTGCCTCGCCCGGACCGAGCTCGGGAAGTGCCACGTCGTCCAGGTGGAGCGACTTGCGCGGGTCCTTGTCGCGGCTGGCGACCCCGGCGAACATCTCGGCCTCGTCCTTGTGGACGGTCACGGCGCGGTACGACTCGGGGAGCTTGATGTTGGCGAAGTCGGCCGAGGTGGAGTCGGGCGACTGGATCGCGTCCAGGATGTCCTTCACGGATGCCTCCGGCGGTGCGGCGTCCGGCGAGGACGCGCTGAGGGTTACGTCGGGGTTGCTGCTGTGGAGGTGTGCCGTCGGTTCGGCGCGGTGGTGCGGTGGCGGCGCCGTGGTGGGGCGCGAGGGTGCCTGTGACGCAGGCGTCCGGGCGCACATGCAGGATCGCTTGTGGGGACAGCCGGCGCACGAGGTGATCTCTGCGCGCCGGCCGCCCGGACAACATCAACGTATGGCACGCCGTGTCACCTGACAAGGCACTGCGTGCCAACAATTTCACTCAGATGCAATCTGGTCGTCACGGATGAGCGATGATCGATCGAAAATGCCCCTGAACTGGGCAGATGTACTGCGGGAACGCCAAGGGCCGCTCCCGGAAACCGGGAGCGGCCCTTGCCGTGACGGAGGACGAGAAGGTCCTCAGCTCTTCTGGAGCGCCTGCTGGATGGTCCGCATGACCTCGTCGAGGGGTGCGTCCGTGCGGGCGACCGCGACCACCACGTCGCCCGTCGTGGAGGCGGTCGCGACGGCCGGCTGCGCCGGTTCCGCGGCGGCGGTCCCGGCCGGGGCCGGCCGGGCGCCTATGCCGGAGCCGAAGGTCTCCCGGACGATCGCGAAGGCGTGGTCGAGCTGCGCCTCCACGTCGCCCTGCCCGCCGGCCCGCAGCCAGCGGCGCAGCACGTGGTTGTGGGCGGTGACCACGGCGGAGGCGGCCACCTCGGCGAGCAGCGGGTCGTCGTTGCCGTCGTGGTGGTCGCGCTCGTCGAAGTGCCCGAGCAGATAGCGCGTGAACAGGCGCTCGTAGCGGGCCACCGAGGCGATCTCGCGCTCGCGCAGGGTCGGCACCTCACGGGTGAGCCGGTAGCGGGCCACGGAGACCGCGGGCGAGCCCGCGTACATCTTCATGACCTCCTTGATGCCCCGGCACACCGTGTCCAGCGGGTGCTCGTGCGGCGGCGCGGCGTTGAGCACCGCCTCCGCCCGCACCAGGGTGTCGTCGTGGTCCGGGAAGATCGCCTCTTCCTTGGAGCGGAAGTGCCGGAAGAAGGTCCGGCGGGCCACCCCGGCCGCCGCCGCGATCTCGTCGACGGTGGTGGCCTCGTACCCCTTGGTGGCGAAGAGCTCCATGGCCGCGGTGGCCAGTTCCCGGCGCATTTTCAGCCGCTGGGCGGCGGCACGGGTCCCCGCCGCGCTCTCCGGGGAGTCGGGCGTGGACGTGGCACGGGGTGTCTTCGCGGCCTTGGACATGCCCCGAACGTACTGCATCGCAGCGGGAGTGTGCCCAGGTGGGGGAGGGGAGCCCGGCCCGGCACCGGCGGTGCCCGACGGGCTGAGCAGCCCTCCCCAGCCCCCGTACGGCTCCGGCTGGGGCTCAGCGGCGGGCATATTCGCGGAAGCCGCGGCCCGTCTTGCGGCCGAGGCAGCCCGCGGCCACCAGGTGCTCCAGGAGCGGCGCCGGGGCGAGCCCCGGGTCGCGGAACTCGCGGTGCAGCACCTTCTCGATGGCCAGCGAGACGTCCAGGCCGACCACGTCGAGCAGCTCGAACGGACCCATCGGGTAGCCGCCGCCCAGCTTCATCGCGGCGTCGATGTCGTCCAGGCTGGCGTAGTGCTCCTGGACCATCTTGATCGCGTTGTTCAGGTACGGGAAGAGCAGCGCGTTCACGATGAAGCCGGCCCGGTCGCCGCAGTCGACGCCGTGCTTCCTGATCTTCGCGGTGACCTCGCGGACGGTGGCGTGGACGTCGTCGGCGGTCAGCACCGTACGGACGATCTCCACCAGCTTCATCGCGGGCGCGGGGTTGAAGAAGTGCATGCCGATGACGTCCTGCGGGCGGCTGGTCGCCCTCGCGCAGGCGACGACCGGCAGCGAGGAGGTCGTGGTGGCGAGCACCGCGCCCGGCTTGCAGATCTTGTCGAGGCGGGCGAACAGCTCCTGCTTGATCTCCAGGTCCTCGGCGACCGCCTCGACCGCCAGGTCGACGTCGGCGAAGGCGTCCAGCGAGCCGGCCGGGACGATCCGGGCCAGGGTCTCGTCGCGCGCCTCGCCCGTCATCCGGCCCTTGTCGACCGAACGGGCCAGGGACTTGGCGATCCGGGCCTTGGCGGTATCGGCCTTCTCCTGCGAGCGGGCGGCGAGCACGACCTCGTAACCGGCCTTGGCGAAGACCTCGACGATGCCGGAGGCCATGGTGCCGGAGCCGGCCACGCCGACCTTGCGGACCTCGCGGCTCTCGCCGCCGGCCGCCGACTCCGACGGCGTCAGCGCGTCGGGGACCACGGTGGCCGAGCCCGGCGCCTCGTAGGTGTAGAAGCCGCGGCCCGCCTTGCGGCCGGTCAGACCCGCCTCGCTGAGCTGCCCCAGGATCGGGGCCGGGGCGTGCAGCCGGTCGTGCGAGGACGCGTACATGGCGTCCAGGACGGTACGGGCGGTGTCGACGCCGATCAGGTCGAGCAGCGCCAGCGGGCCCATCGGCAGACCGCAGCCCAGCTTCATCGCCGCGTCGATGTCCTCGCGGGAGGCGTACTTGGCCTCGTACATCGCGGCGGCCTGGTTGAGGTAGCCGAAGAGCAGGCCGTCGGCGACGAAGCCGGGCCGGTCGCCGACCGCGACGGGCTCCTTGCCGAGCTCCTGCGCGAGCCGGGTGACGGCCTCGACGGCGCGCGGGTCGGTGAGGACGGAGGAGACGACCTCGACCAGCTTCATCGCCTGGACGGGCGTGAAGAAGTGCAGGCCGAGCACCCGCTCGGGGTGCGCGGAGTCGGCGGCGAGCCGGGTCACCGAGAGCGCGTTGGTGCCGGTCGCGATGATCGCGTCGGGACGGACGATCCCGTCCAGGGCCCGGAAGACCTCCTGCTTCGTCTCGTACGACTCGGGCACGACCTCGATCACGAGATCGGCGTCGGCGGCCGCCTGCAGGTCCGAGTAGGTGCGGAACCGGGCGAGCACGTCCTGCCGCTCCTCCTCGGTGATCCGCTCGCGGGCCACCGCACGGGCCGTCGAGGCCTCCAGGGCGGCGACGGCCTGGGCGGCCGCGTTGTCGCTGATGTCGATGCCGATGACCTCACGGCCGGCGCGGGCCAGGACATCGGCGATGCCGCTGCCCATGGTGCCGAGACCGACGACGGCGATGGTGGAGAGAGGGGTGTCCATCAGGGGACTCCTGAGAGGAAGAGTGACGACTGAAGGCGGGGCGCGGAAGAGCAGGCGCGAAGAGGACCCACGCGAAGAGCACTCACGTGAGGCAGGGGTCCCACGCGAAGAGGACTCACGCGAAGAGGACTCATGCGAACGGGGATCGCACGCGAACAGGGGTCGCACGAAGAGGGGTCACGCGAAGAGGGTGGGTTTTCGTGCGACGAGAGAACGCGCGAGGAAAGGGCGACGGACTCTGTCCCGGAGTCACGTCAGAACTGCCGAACCGACTTGCGCTCACAACGGCTGCGTCACCAGGCCGAAGTGATATCGCGGGGGGTGTCCCGCTCACCTGAGATTAACTGCCCGGTAACGAGCGCGCCAGTCCTGCGAAGTTGGGGAATGTGTGATCTGGGTCGCGGATAGGCTTCGGAATATGAATTTCGCTGCGGACCCCGAATTCTGCTCGATGATCGATCGTCTGCGTGAAGAGATCGGGAATGGGGGCGGTGAGGTCCCCGCGGCATTCGAAGAACTCGCAGGCCCCCTCGACGCGGAGGAACTCCACCGGGTCCTCACCGCACCTGGCCAGCCGCTCTGGGCCCGCGAGATCGCCGCGTTCCGGCTCGGCCTCGCCGGTGACCCGCGCGCCTTCGAGTCCCTGGTGCTCTTCCTCAACCACCGCGACCCCGAACGCTGCGTCTCCGCCGCCCATGCCCTGACCCGGCTCGGCGACCCGCGCACCGCCCGCGCCGCCGCCGCGCTCGCCACCAACGAACTCCGGGTCGCCTACGCCCTGCTGCCGGTCCGTCTGCTGGCCCGGCTGCGCGCCCCGGAGAGCGCCCCCGCCCTCGTCTCCGTCCTGCGTCGCCGCCTCGCCCCCGGAGACCCGCACTGGCGCGTCGGGCTCGCCTGCGTCGAGGGCCTGGGCGAGCTCGGCGACCCGGCCGCCCGCGAGGTCCTGGAGGCGGCACTGCCGCACCCGCGGTTCGGAGGAGCGGCCCGGGTGGCGCTGGGGGCTCTGGAGGCGCGGGAGGCCGCGGAGGCGCGGGATGCCCCGGAGGCGCAGGAGGCCCTGGGGCGAGTCGGCTCGGTGAGTCTTCGGGTGGTGGGAGCCGGTGACTGGGAGCTGTGGCGGGAGGCACGGCTGGCGGCGCTCGGCGAGTCGCCGGGCGCGTTCAAGGCTCGGCTCGCCGACTGGGAGAGCGGTGGCGAGGCGCAATGGCGTGAGCGGCTCGCGATGCCGGAGGCGCACAACGTCGTCGCGCTGCTCGAGGGCGAGGTGGTGGGTGTCGCGGCCGGGATGCCCGGGGACGAGGCGGACGCGCGCGAACTGCGCTCGGTGTGGGTCAGTCCGCGGGTGCGGGGCCGGGGCGTGGGGGACCGGCTGATCGCGGCGGTCGAGGCGTGGGCGCGGGAGGCGGGGGCGACGCGGCTGACGCTCGGCGTGCTGCCGGGGAACGGGCCGGCGGCCGCGCTGTACCGACGGCACGGATTCGTCGTGGCGGAGGAGGGCGGGGCGGAGGTGGTCATGGCGAAGTCGCTGTGACGGACGCGTCGTTGTGATGTGCGTCCCGTCGGACGACGGGGCGGGTCCCGTGGTTGACACTTTTTATTGCAGTGTCGGCCGCCGGCCACTCGTCCCTGTTCTCGCCGAGCGGAGGCGTCACATGCCCCCTGCTACTCCGTCCGCCCTGCCTGCGCTCTCGGTCAGTTCCCCTCACGTACGCGCCGTGCTGCTCGGCGCCCAGCGTCACGGCTTCGACCCCGCGCCGCTGCTCGCCCGGGCCGGCCTCCCCGCCGAACTGCCCGGGCGGGTGCCGGCCCGGCGGTTCGGCCGGCTCGTCGGCACGCTGTGGCGCCGCCTCGACGACGAACTCATCGGCTTCGGCGAGGCGCCCAGCCGCTTCGGCACCTTCGCCACCATGGCCGACCTCGTCGTGCGCGGCAGCCGCGACCTGCGCGAGGCCCTCCCCCGCGGCCACGGCTTCTACGGACTCTTCCCGGCCGGCCCCCGCTTCCGGCTCGTCGAACCGGCGTCGCCCAAGGGTGAGTTCGAGGGGAGTTCGGGGGTGAGTGCGCGGGCGAGCTCGCGGGCGAACCTGCGGACGAGGCGTGGATCGAGTTTCGACGTCTCCGGCTACGACGACCCCGTCCGCTTCGGCGCGGAGACCACCGTCGTCGTCCCCCAGCGCTTCGCCGGCTGGCTCATCGGCCGCCGACTCGGCCTGCGCCGGGTCGAGTTCGGCTACCCCGAGCCCCGGCACGCCCCCGAGTACGCGCTCCTCTTCGGCGCGCCCCGCGTCTTCGGCGCGCCCCGCACCGCCGTCGTCTTCGACCGGGGCCGACCTCGACGCGCCGGTCTGCCGGGATGCGGCGGCCCTGCGCGCGCTGCTCCGCCGGATCACCACCGACGTCCTGGTCTGCCGCGGCGACCGCGGCACCCGCACCGTCACCACCCGGGTACGGCACCTGATCCTCGCCGCCCTCCCGGCCGGGCCCGTGCCCTCGCCCGAGGAGATCGCGTACCGCCTGGCCGTCAGCCCGCAGACCCTGCGCCGCCGGCTGGCCGCCGAGGGCACCTCGTACCAGCGGCTTCGCGACCAGGTGCGCGGCGACCACGCCATCGCCGCGCTCACCCGCGGGGCCCTCTCCGTCGAGGACCTCTCCCAGCGCCTCGGCTTCTCCGAACCGCGCCTTTCACCGGGCGTTCCGCCGCTGGACGGGGTCGACGCCGCGGGCGTACCAGCGGCGGGGGGAGCAGGGTGCCCCGAGCGGCCCGGAGCCGATGGAGCGCCTGACGGTGCCGGTGCCGGGCTGAGCCGCCTAGTCGTCGCCGTCCGCGCCTCCGCCCGGTCCCTGCTTGCGGCTCGACCGCTGTGCGCTCCGCACCAGCTCGCCGGCCGCCAGCGTCGCGGTGGACACACCGCGCACCCAGCGCGGGCCGCCGCGCGCCGCCCAGACGACACATGCGCAGCCCGCTGCGGCGAGCACGACGATCCCGGCCAAGACGAACACGATCATGTGGGTTCCCCCTTCACTCTTCTTCCGGTCTCCAGCTTCCGATTTCCGCGGTCGCGGACATCGTCCCAGCCCGCCGCAGCCTGAGCGGTACGGTCACAGCGCGCCCCCGCTACCCGGCCTACCTTCCCGGCCATGGAAGCGATCTGCCCGTCCGGCGTCGGCGCCGGTGCCGTCCGGCCGCCGGGCCCCCGAAGATGAACGCCCCGCCGGGCGGTCCTCGCCGCCTTCGGCGGGCTCGTCCTCCTCTGTCTGCTCGCGGCCGTCGCGGTGACGGCCCTGAGCGTCCGGGTGGAGGGGTCGAGCATGGCACCCACCCTGCATGACGGCGACCGGCTGCTCGCCGTTCCCGGTGCGGCGGGGAAGTGCGCCGGTTCGACGTGGTGCTACTGCGCTCGCGCCATCAGAACGCCCTCCTGGTGAAACGGGTGGTCGGACCGCCCGGCGACCGGATCGCCATCGTGTCCACCGCCCGAGACCCCTTCCAGGTCCTCCTCCAGGAGCGCGGCACCGGGCCCGGTCTACCGGGTGACGGCCGGCCAGTGGGCCGCGCAGGCCCGGCGGACCGGGAACTGCTGCGCCCAGGACGGCACCCGCTCGGCCCGGGCCGCGCTGCGGACCGTCCCGGCCGGGGCCTTCTTCTCTTTGGGCGACAACCCCGACCTCTCCGACGACTGCCGCGCCTACGCTGGGGCGAGATCGACCGGGTCGAGGGACGGGTGGGCCTGCGTGGCGCCCTCGTACCGGCCTCGGCGGAGCTGGGGCCGCGCCCGGTCCTGCAGGTCAGTCGGGGAGCGGTGTCCGGACTCGAGCCCGTGTCGGGAGCGGCAGCGCCCGCGTCGGGGCCGGGGCCCGGGGCCCGGCGCAGTCGCCTGCCCCAGACCCACGACTCCGACCGGCACCCCCGGTACTCCCTAGTCCCTAGGCGGTGTGCCCGTCCTCCGGTATCGACCCGTCCTCCGGTATGGACCGGTCCTCAGGTATCAGCGCGAACGCCTCTATCTCCACGCAGAGTTCGGGCCGCACCAGCGCCGTCACCTGGACCGCCGAGCTGGCCGGCAGCGGGATCCCGTCGAACGCGGCGTCGCGGGCCGCCCGGATCGCGGGCATGTGCGCCATGTCCGTGACGAAGTAGGTCAGCTTCACCACGTCCTCGAAACCCGCCCCGGCCGCGGCCAGGCAGCGGTCGACGTTGGCGAAGACCTGCCTGGCCTGCGCCGCGGGATCACCGGCGCCGACGACCGCGCCCCCGGCGTCCAGGGCGAGCTGGCCGGACACGGCCACGAACCGGCCGGTGCCCCATACGACATGGCTGTACTGCGGATTGGGCGCGAGCCCCTCGGGGGCGGACACATGGGTCAGATGCGTACTCATGGCTCACATCCTGACCCACGCCACTGACACTCGGGTCCGCCCCCGGCCAATCTGTGGACAACTTCGAGCGCGGGTGTCCGAGGCGGTCAGCGCACGTGGCCGAGCAGCCCGTGCAGCGCGGTCCCCGCCTCCGCCGCCGGCTCGGCCTGCCGCGTCCGCGTCCCCGTCCCGGTCGTCTTCGACTCGGCCTTCCCCTTCTCCCCGCCCTTCGCCGTCACATCTGTCTTCGCGGTCTTCGCGGCCTTCTCGGCCTTCGGCTCCGGCAGCGTCGCGCAGACCGCGTCCGCCTCCGCCCCCTCCGCGCCGCGCGGCACCGTGCCGGTGGCGAGGTACGCGGCGAGGTGGCCGTCCAAGCAGTCGTTGCCGGCGAGCGTCACGCCGTGGTTGCCGCCGCCCTGCTCGACGACCAGGCTGGAGCCGCGCACCATCTCGTGCAGGGCGACCCCGCCCTCGTACGGTGTGGCGGCGTCGTCCGTCGCCTGCAGGATCAGCATCGGCGGCAGCTGGTCGTTGCTGACGTCCGGCGGCGTCAGCGGTTCGACCGGCCAGAACGCGCACGGCGCATTGTACCAGGCGTTGTTCCAGGTGGAGAACGGCGCCTTGGCGTACGTGTCCCAGCTGTCCTTGCGCCACACGCTCCACTCCCGCGGCCAGGCCGCGTCCCGGCACTGCACGCTCGTGTAGACCGAGTAGCCGTTGTCGGTGGCGGCGTCCGCCTGGCCGTAGTCCTCGTACGCCTGCACCAGCGGCGCGCTGTCCTTGTCGACGACGTACGACGAGAACGCCGCGGCGAGACTGGGCCAGTAGCCGTCGTAGTAGCCGCCCGGCAGGAAGGTGTCCTCCAGTTCGCCGGGACCGACCCTGCCGCCGGCCGGCTCGGTGCGCAGGGCGTCCCGCATCCGGTACCAGGCGGCCTCGACCGCCTCCGGGGCGGTGCCGAGCCGGTATGTGGCGTCGTTGCGGGCCACCCAGGCCATGAAGTCCTTCTGGCGGGTGTCGAAGGCGTAGTCCTGCGCGATGTTGTCCTCGTACCAGACGCCGTGCGGGTTGACGACGGAGTCCAGGGCCATGCGGCGCACCCGCTCGGGATAGAGCCGCGCGTACACGGCGCCGAGATAGGTGCCGTACGAGTAGCCGAGGTAGTTGAGTCTCGGAGCGCCGAGCGCGGCGCGGATGGAGTCCATGTCCCGCGCGGTGGAGACGGTGTCGATGTACGGCAGCACGTCCGCGTACTTGTCGCCGCACGCCTTCGCGAACGCCTGGGCGCGCTCGACCCCCACCCGCTCTTCGTCGGCGCCGCGCGGCACCGAGTCCGGGCGGACCGGGTCGAAGTAGCCGGGGCGGCAGTCCAGGGCGGGTTCGCTCCTGCCGACGCCCCTCGGGTCGAAGCCGATCACGTCGTA
This sequence comes from Streptomyces sp. NPDC003943, assembly GCF_053605265.1. Taxonomy (NCBI): domain Bacteria; kingdom Bacillati; phylum Actinomycetota; class Actinomycetes; order Kitasatosporales; family Streptomycetaceae; genus Streptomyces; species Streptomyces sp. NPDC003943. The sequence goes on from NZ_JBSGIW010000030.1 coordinate 38,946, forward strand.
CTCCGCCGCCACCTTCGCGGGCAGGGCGGCCGCCACGTACCCCGCCATCCCGCGGCCGCTGCCGCCGGGGCCGCCGGGGTTGACCAGGAGCGGGCCCTGGTAGGTCTTCGCCGTGTGCGCGACCCGGGTCAGGGCGAGCGAGATGGTCCGCCCGGCCGGGGCGTCGTGGTTGAGCGGCACCCGCAGCGTGCCGCACTGGAGCTTCGGGTACGCCTTGGTGCCGCAGTCGGTCCAGGTGAGCGGCGCGATGGGGCGGGTGGTCGGCTCGGGCTCGGTGGCCGCGGCGGCGGAAGGGGAGCCGGGCAGGACGGTGACGGTCCCGGCGACCAGGGCCCCAGCGGCGATCAGCATTCCTGCGCGTGGGTTCATACGGCGTCCGTGCCCCGAACACGGCTCGGCAGGACCGGTTCCCCGGAAGGTTGACCCGATCGGCGGACGCTCCGATGTGATGATCCGTCAAAAGGGCCGAGCGGGCCGGAAGAGGCGGAAGGAGCGAGCCCTCACAGCAGCGTGAGCTGCTCGGCCTCCGGCACGCGCGCGTGGTGGTCCGGTACGGGGATCCGGCGATGCGACGCCGCCCGTCCGCTCGGCCCCATGCCGAACTCGGCTGCCAGCTCGTGCACCTGACGGGTGATCCGGCGCTGGTACCAGGTCGGCGCGTAGGCCCCGGCCGCGTACATCCGCTCGTACCGGCCTACCAGCCCCGGATGCTGGCGGTGCAGCCAGGTGAGGAACCACTCGCGGGCGCCGGGCCGCAGGTGCAGCACCAGCGGGGTGACGGAGGTCGCGCCGGCCTCCGCGATGGCGCGGACCGTGGCGCGCAGCTGTTCGGGCCGGTCGCCGAGGAAGGGGATGACCGGGGCCATCAGGACCCCGACGTCGATACCGTGCCCGGCGAAGGTCCGTACGACGTCCAGGCGTCGCTCGGGGGAGGGGGTGCCCGGTTCGACCGTGCGCCACAGCTCCCGGTCGGTGAAGCCGACGGAGACCGAGATGCCCACCTCCGTAACCTCGGCGGCCTGCCGGATCAGCTCCTGGTCGCGCAGGATCAGCGTGCCCTTGGTGAGGATCGAGAAGGGGTTGGCGTGGTCCCGCAGGGCCTCCAGGATCCCCGGCATCAGCCGGTAGCGGCCCTCCGCCCGCTGGTAGCAGTCGACGTTGGTGCCCATCGCGATGTGCGCGCCCTGCCAGCGGGGCGAGCCGAGCTGCCCGCGCAGCAGCTCCGGGGCGTTCACCTTGACCACGATCTGGGAGTCGAAGCCGATCCCGGTGTCCAGGTCCAGATAGCTGTGGGTCTTGCGCGCGAAGCAGTACACGCACGCGTGGGTGCAGCCGCGATACGGGTTGACCGTCCACTCGAACGGCATGCGGGAGGCGCCGGGCACCCGGTTGACGATCGACCGGGCGCGGACCTCGTGGAAGGTGATGCCGCGGAACTCGGGCGTGTCGAACGTGCGGGTGACGACCTCGTCGGCGCCGAAGAGCGTGGCCTCGGAGTTGTCGGCGAGACGGTCCCAGCGCATGGACGCCTCCTGGGGATCGGGAGCGGAGCGGGAACGGAGACAGAATAGAACATCTGTTCCCTTGATCGTCGCAACCCGGATTTTGGGCCCCGGCGCGCAGGTGGTTGGCTTGGTCCGTATCCCCCGAGAGCACCACGAGAACAACCTGGAGGAAGTGCCATGGCGCAGGTCGAGGCCACGACGGAGCGGATCATCGCCGCCGACGCGGACACCGTGTTCGACGCACTCGCCGACTACAGCGGCACGCGCGCGAAGCTGCTGCCCGAGCACTTCAGTGAGTACGAGGTGCGTGAGGGCGGCGACGGCCAGGGCACCCTCGTCCACTGGAAGCTCCAGGCCACCAGCAAGCGGGTCCGCGACTGCCTCCTGGAGGTCACCGAGCCCACCGACGGCCAGCTCGTCGAGAAGGACCGCAACTCCTCCATGGTCACCACCTGGACCGTCACCCCGGCCGGCGAGGGCAAGTCGAAGGTCGTCGTCACCACCGTCTGGAACGGCGCCGGCGGCATCGGCGGCTTCTTCGAGAAGACCTTCGCCCCCAAGGGCCTCGGCCGCATCTACGACGCCGTGCTCGCCAAGCTCGCCGCCGAGGTCGAGAAGTAGCCACGAGCGGTGGCCCCGGGGAGCAGCCACGAGCGGTAGCAGCCGCGAGCGGTAGCCCCGGGGAGCAGCCACGAGCGGTAGCAGCCGCGAGCGGTAGCCCCTGGGGAGGCCCGAGGAGCGGCCCCGGGGAGCGGCCCCGAGAAGTAGCCTCGGGAAACCGGAACCCGGAAGTAACGCCTGGTTCAGTCACCGATTCGAGTGGTTTCCCCGCGACCCCCGCAAGAGCGCCCGGCGCCTCCGGGGGTCGCGCGCCGTCTGGCAAACTCCCTGATGAGCGCCCCAAGTGCGCCTCCCCGCAGAGACGTTAAGCCTTCGGCGCCCCACCCTCCCCCCGTGCCGTCCGACTTGCTCCCGCTTCGCGCCCAATGCGAAGAATGGCGCGCGCAGACGCCGTGACGAGGGGAGCAGGTCGTGGGTGCGATCACTCTGGTGAAGGAAGCCGACAGCGGGACACCCGTCCTCGCGGACGGGCCGCCCGCCGCCGAGGCGCCACGCCCCGAGCCGGCTCCCGCCCTCGAACCGCGCCGCGTCCGGCTCGTCTTCTGCGGGCTCATGCTCGCGCTGCTCCTCGCCGCGCTCGAGCAGATGATCGTCGCCACCGCCCTGCCGAAGATCGTCGGCGAACTCCAGGGCCTGGACCGGATGTCCTGGGCGATCACGGCCTACCTGCTCACCGCCACCATCGGCCTGCCGGTCTACGGAAAGCTCGGCGACCTCCTCGGCCGCAAGGGCGTCTTCCTCTTCGCCATCGTCGTCTTCGTCATCGGCTCCGGCCTGGCCGGCTGGTCGCACTCCATGGACCAGCTCATCGCCTTCCGCGCCCTCCAGGGCGCCGGCGCCGGCGGACTGATGATCGGCGTCCAGGCGATCATCGCCGACATCGTGCCCGCGCGGGAACGCGGCCGCTACATGGGCCTCATCGGCGCCGCCTTCGGCCTCGCCTCCGTCGCCGGACCGCTGCTCGGCGGATTCTTCACGGACCACGTCTCCTGGCGCTGGTGCTTCTACTTCAACGTGCCCTTCGGCCTCGTCACCCTCGCCGTCGTCGCCACCGTCCTCAAGCTGCCCAAGCCGGCCGTACGGGCCCGCTTCGACGTCCTCGGAGCCCTGCTCCTCGCCGCCGCCTCCACCTGCCTCGTCCTGCTGACCAGCTGGGGCGGCACCGAGTACGCGTGGGGCTCCCGGGTCATCGTGGGACTCGGCTGCGGCGCCGCCGTGGCCGCCGTACTCTTCCTCGTCGTCGAACGCTTCGCCCCCGAACCGCTCATCCCGCTGCGGCTGTTCCGTGACCCCGTCTTCACCGTCACCGGCCTCGTCGGGGCCGTCGTCGGCATCGCGCTCTTCGGCGCCGCCAGCTATCTGCCCACCTTCCTGCAGATGGTCGAGGGCGCCACCGCAACCGAGTCCGGCCTGATGATGCTCCCGCTGATGGGCGGCATCGTCGTCGCGTCCGTCGTCTCCGGGCAGCTCATCAGCCGCACCGGCCACTACAAGATCTACCCGGTCGTCGGCGGGGCCGTCTCGACGGCCGGCATGTGGCTGCTCTCCCGCCTGGACGCCGACACCCCGCGCCTGACCCAGAGCCTCTGGCAGGCCGTCCTCGGTCTCGGCATCGGCCTCGTCATGCCGGTCCTGGTGCTCGCCGTGCAGAACTCGGTGCGCCCCGGCGACCTCGGCACCGCCACCAGCGCGCACAACTACTTCCGGCAGATCGGCGGCAGCGTCGGCGCCGCCGTCTTCGGCACCCTCTTCGCCGCCCGCCTCGCCGACGCCCTCGCCGACCGGCTGCCCCGCGACGGCTCCGCGGCCGCCCTGCCGCCCGCCGACTCGATCACCCCGCAGGTCGTCCACGCGCTGCCGCCGGCGCTGCGCGACGCCTTCGTCCAGGCGTACGCGGCCGCTATGCCCCGGATCTTCCTCTACCTCGTGCCGGTCCTCGCGCTCGGCCTCGTCCTCGCCTTCTTCCTCAAGGAGAAACCGCTGGTGTCCCACCACACCCCCACCGCCGAGGCCCCCGCCGCCGAGGTCGCCGCCACCGCCGTCCCGCACGCCCGGTACGACGCCGCCGGCACCGGCAGAACCCCCGCCCCGCTGTCCGCCGGCGTCCCCGTCTGCGGCACCGTCCAGCACCACGACGGCAGCTGCGTCCCGCGCGCCGCGCTCACCCTCATCGATGTCCAGGGCCGCCAGATCGGGCGCGGCGCGAGCGGCGACGACGGCCGGTACGCGCTGAGCGTGCCCGGCTCCGGCTCGTACGTCCTGATCGCCGCGGCCGGCGGCCACCAGCCGCAGGCCGTCTCCGTCACCGTCGGCGAGCGCCCCGTCGAGCTCGACGTCGTCCTCGGCGGCGCGGGCCGGCTCGCCGGTGCCGTCGTCACCGCCGACGGCACCCCGGTCCGGGACGCGGCCGTCACCCTCACCGACGTACGCGGAGAGGTCGTCGCCTCCACCCGCAGCGGCCGGGAGGGCGGCTACGTCATCAACGAGCTGGTCGTCGGCGAGTACACCCTCGCGGCCAGCGCCCCCGCCTTCCGTCCGGCCGCCCTGCCGGTCAGCGTCCAGGCTTCCCGCGAGACCCGTCAGGACATCGAGCTGGCGGGCGGCGCGGTGCTGCGCGGGACGGTAAGGGCCGGTGGCGGGAGGCCCGTCGAGGACGCCCGGGTGACCCTGCTCGACGCGGCCGGCAACGTCGTCGACACGCTCACCACCGGCCCCGACGGCACCTTCCGCTTCGTGGACCTGTCCTCCGGCGAGTACACGGTCATCGCCGCCGGGTACCCGCCGGTGGCCACCGTCCTCCAGGTCGCGGGCGGCGGCCGCACCGAGCGGGACCTCCAGCTCGGCCACGAGGACTGAGGTCCCCGCCGGGCGTCAGGAGGCGGTCGTCGCCTTGCGCAGCGCGCTGATGCACGCGCCGATCGCCTCCTGGAGGGCCTCCAGACGCTGAAGCATGTCGTCCTCGACGACGTCCTCCTCCAGGACCTCGTCGAGGGTCAGCTCCTCGAACACCTTCGTCGCCTTCTGCAGGCTGTTGTAGAACTTGGCCCGGCGCTCCTGGACCCGCAGCGCCGGGTCCTCCTCGACTGCCTTCACGACCAGCGACTTCACCGTGTCGTACGCCTCGCCGGCCCACTCGCCGGCCTCCTCCGAGTCGTCCAGCTCGTCGATCAGCGACAGGTGCCGCTCGGCCTCCGCGCGCAGCTCCGGCGGGGCGGCGACGGTCTGGCCCGCGGGCGTCCGGATCTGGCCGCCCTCGGCGATCTGCCGCACGAAGTCGATCCGGTCGGCCGCCTTCGCCTCCTGCGCCACCGCCTTCTTCAGGTCGCCGGTGCGCGCGATGGCCCGGGCCATCTCGGTCTGCAGCGCCGGGTCCTCCTTCATCCGGTCGAGCAGCGCGTTGCGGGCGGCCTCGGCCGTGCCGGGGTCGGCGAGGATCGCGGCGCGCAGCGCGGTCGGGTTCTCCGCCACCTCCAGGGCCTTGGTCGCCTTGATGCCCTCGGCCTCGGCCGCCGCCGTGATCGCGTGCCCGCGCACCGAGGTGGCGCTGGAACGCGAGGAGTAGTACGAGAGCCAGACGTCGGCCTCGGGCAGCTCGACGTCCTCGCCGGGGGCCAGGGCCTCGAACTGCGGCACCAGACCGTCGTCCGCGGCCATGTCCCACGCCTTGTAGTAGCGCATGACCCGCTCGGGCGAGCAGCCGGCGAGCTCCGCGAACGCCTTCGCCGACACCTTGTCCGAGCCCTCGGCCGGCTGCCCGCCGGGCCGCACGCTCCGGGCCACCTTCAGCGCGAAGGTCCAGCCGCCCGTCCGCGCGTACACCCCGAACTCGCGGGCGTCGCGGACCACGGCCTCGACGACGTCCTGCGCGGCGGGCTCGACCCATTCGCCGGCGTCGAGCACGGTCTCGGCGGCCGTCTCGGTGGCGATCTCGGTAGCGGTCTCGGCGGTGGTCTCGGCGGCGGTCTCGGACGGGGCGAGGGAAGTGGTCACCGAGGGTCTCCTGTGGATAAGCGAGGGGAAATCTGCGTCCGTCAGCCTATACGTACGAGATGAAAGGATTCGCCGGAATCCTCCGTCACTGGTCCACGCCTCCGACACTTTTCCACAGGGGTGGTGGGGTTCGCCGCTCGGCGCGTACGGTGCCAGGCATGAAGATCCTGATCAGCGCCGACATGGAAGGCGCCACCGGTGTGACCTGGCCCGCCGACGTGCTGCCCGGGACCCCGCAGTGGGAGCGGTGCCGTGCCATGTTCACCTCGGACGTGAATGCGGCGGTGCTCGGCTTCTTCGACGGCGGCGCCGACGAGGTCCTGATCAACGAGGCGCACTGGACCATGCGCAATCTGCTGCTCGAACGGCTCGACGAGCGGGCCGAGATGCTGACCGGCCGCCACAAGTCGCTCTCGATGGTCGAGGGCGTCCAGCACGGCGACGTGGACGGCATCGCCTTCGTGGGCTACCACACCGGGGCGGGCACCGAGGGCGTCCTCGCGCACACCTATCTCGCCAACTCGATCACCGGCGTCTGGCTCAACGGAGTGCGTGCGAGCGAGGGCCTGCTCAACGCGCATGTCGTCGCCGAGTACGGCGTCCCCGTCGTGCTCGTCACCGGCGACGACCTGACCTGCGAGGACGCCCTCGGCTACGCGCCGGAGGCGCTCAAGGTCGCGGTCAAGGACCACGTCTCGCGATACGCGGCGGTCTGCCGCACCCCCACGCGCACCGCCGCCGACATCCGCTCGGCGGCCAAGCAGGCGGCCTCGCTCGCGGTGCGGCACGAGCCGGTGCACGGCGGGCCGTTCACCGTGGAGCTGGAGTTCGACGCGGAGCACCTGGCCGCCGTGGCGACGGTGGTCCCGGGCGCCGAGCGGAGTGGCGAGCGGCGGGTCGCCTACACCAGCGGGACGATGTACGAGGCAATTCGCACGTTCAAGGCGGTCACCACGATCGTGTCCGCCGCCGTGGAGGAGCAGTATGGCTGACGAAAGGGACGGTACGGACCAGGGCCCGGACGCGACGGCACTCGACGAGGTCGTCACCTTCACCTCCGATCTGATCCGGATCGACACCACCAACCGGGGCGGCGGCGACTGCCGCGAGCGCCCCGCCGCCGAATACGCGGCCGAGCGACTGGCCGGCGCCGGCCTCGAACCGGTGCTCCTGGAGCGCACGCCGGGCCGCACCAACGTCGTCGCCCGCATCCCCGGCACCGACCCCACGGCCGACGCGCTGCTGGTCCACGGTCATCTCGACGTCGTCCCCGCGGAGGCCGCCGACTGGACCGTGCACCCGTTCTCCGGAGAGGTGCGCGACGGGGTCGTGTGGGGGCGCGGCGCCGTCGACATGAAGAACATGGACGCGATGGTGCTCGCCGTCGTCCGCTCCTGGGCCCGTCAGGGCATCCGGCCGCGCCGGGACATCGTCGTCGCCTACACCGCGGACGAGGAGGCGAGTGCCGAGGACGGCTCCGGCTTCCTCGCCGACCGGCACGCCGGCCTCTTCGAGGGGTGCACCGAGGGCATCAGCGAGTCCGGCGCCTTCAGCTTCCACCCGGACCCCCGGACCACGCTCTACCCGATCGGCGCCGGCGAGCGCGGCACCGCCTGGCTCAAGCTGACCGCACGCGGTCAGGCCGGCCACGGCTCCAAGATCAACACCGCCAACGCCGTCACCCGGCTCGCCCAGGCCGTCGCCCGCATCGGCTCGCACGAGTGGCCCGTCCGGCTGACCCCGACCGTGCGGGCCGGGCTCGCCGGCCTCGCCGCCGTGTACGGCATCGACACCGACGTGGACGGCCGCGACTTCGACACCGAGCTGCTCCTGAAGAAGCTGGGCCCCGCCGCCGCACTGCTCCGGCCCGTCGTCCGCAACAGCACCAACCCGACCATGCTCGACGCCGGTTACAAGGTGAACGTGATCCCGGGCGAGGCCGTCGCCTACGTCGACGGACGGATGCTGCCAGGCTGCGAGGACGAGTTCATCGAGACGATGGACCGGCTCACCGGACCCGACGTGACGTGGGAGTTCCACCACCGTGAGGTGGCTCTGGAGGCGCCGGTCGACTCGCCGACCTTCGCCAAGCTGCGTGCCGCCGTCGAGCGCTTCGACCCCACCGGGCACGTGGTGCCCTTCACCATGTCCGGCGGCACCGACGCCAAGCAGTTCTCCCGGCTCGGCATCACCGGCTACGGCTTCTCGCCGCTGAAGCTGCCTCCCGAGCTGAACTACGGGGCGCTGTTCCACGGCGTCGACGAACGCGTCCCCGTCGACGCCCTGCACTTCGGCGTCCGCGTCCTCGACCACTACCTCCGGACCGCCTGACACCCCGGGCCGTCTGACACCCGGGCCGCCTGACACCTGCACCGCCGGACACCCGGACCCGACACACCCGGACCGGCACTCCCGGCCCGCACCACGACCACGACCATGACCTGCACCAGGGGGGATTCCTGATGGCAACCACGGCCACCTACGGCAGCTGGCCGTCGCCCATCGGCGCCGCGCTCGCCGCCGCGCACGACGGACGGCCCGAGTTCGTCGGCTTCGTCGGCGACGAGGTGTGGTGGTCCGCACCGCGCCCGACCGAGGGCGGCCGGCGCGCGCTGGTGCGCCGCCGCCCCGACGGCACCGAGGAGTCGGTGCTGCCCGCCCCGTGGAACGTGCGCAGCCGCGTCATCGAGTACGGCGGACAGCCCTGGGCCGGCACGGTGCGGGCCGACGGCTCGCCGCTCGTCGTCTTCTGCCACCACCCCGACCAGCGGCTGTACGTCTACGAGCCGGACGCGGCGGACGGCGCCCCGCCCAGGCCGCTCACGCCCGTCTCGCCGGTCGGCGACGGGCTGCGCTGGGCGGACCCGGTGCTCAGGGCCGAGCACGGCGAGGTCTGGTGCGTCCTGGAGGAGTTCACCGGCCCCGGGCCCACCGACGTGCGCCGGGTGATCGCCGCCGTGCCGCTGGACGGCTCCGCCGCCGACGACCGCTCCCGGGTGCGTGAACTCACCGACGGGCAGCACCGCTTCGTCACCGGCCCGCGGATCTCGCCCGACGGCCGGCAGGTCGCCTGGATCGCCTGGGACCACCCCAGGATGCCCTGGGACGGCACCGAGGTCCTGCTCGCCGACATCACCGAGGACGGTGCCTTCGGCCTGCCCCGCACCGTCGCCGGCGGGCCCGAGGAGTCCGTCCCTCAGATCGACTGGGCCCCGGACGGGCAGCTCCTCCGCCTCAGCGACCGCACCGGCTGGTGGAACCTGTACCGCACCGCCGTGGACGGCGCCCCGGACCTCGCGCTCTGCCCGCGCCCCGAGGAGTTCGCCGGAGCCTTGTGGCGGCTCGGCCTCAGCTGGTTCAGGCCCCTGGAGAGCGGCCTGATCGCCGTCGTGCACGGCAAGGGCACCGGCGCCCTCGGCATACTCGATCCGGAGAGCGGCGAACTCGTCGACGTGGCCGGGCCCTGGACCGAATGGGCCGCCACCCTTGCCGTCCACGGCACCCGGGTCGTCGGCGTCGCCGCGAGCCCGCGCAGCGCCTACGAGGTCGTCGAGCTGGACACCTGCACCGGCCGCGCCCGGGTGATCGGCGCCCCGAACCAGGACCCGGTCGACCCCGCGTACTACCCCGAGCCCCAGGAGCGCACCTTCACCGGACCCGGTGGCCGGGAGGTCCACGCCCATGTCTATCCGCCTCGCCACCCCGAGGTGACCGGCCCCGATGGCGAACGCCCGCCCTACGTGATCTGGGCCCACGGCGGCCCCACCGGGCACGTCCCGCTCGTCCTCGACCTGGAGATCGCCTACTTCACCTCCCGGGGCATCGGCGTCGCCGAGGTCAACTACGGCGGTTCCACCGGCTACGGCCGGGAGTACCGAGAGCGGCTCCGCGAGCAGTGGGGCGTGGTCGACGTCGAGGACTGCGCCGCCGTGGCCCGTGCCCTCGCCGACGAGGGCACGGCCGACCCGGCCCGGCTCGCCGTCCGCGGCGGCAGTGCCGGCGGCTGGACCACCGCCGCGTCGCTCGTCCACAGTGACGTCTACGCCTGCGGCACCATCCTCTACCCCATCCTCGACCCGGGCGGCTGGGCCACCGACGAGACCCACGACTTCGAGTCCCGCTACATGGACGGGCTGATCGGCCCGGTCGCCGAGGTGCCCGAGCGCTACCGCGAGCGCTCCCCGCTGGAGCACATCGACCGGATCACCGCGCCCTTCCTGCTGCTCCAGGGCCTCGACGACGTGATCTGCCCGCCCGCACAGGCCGACCGGTTCCTCGCCCGGATGGCCGGCCGGGGCGTCCCGCACGCCTACATCGCCTTCGAGGGCGAATCGCACGGCTTCCGCAAGGCCGAGACCCTGATCCGCGCGCTGGAGGCCGAACTCTCCCTGTACGCCCAGACCTTCGGCATCGAGCGGTCCGACGTCCCCCGTCTGGAGCTGAGGAAATGAGCCCCGAGACCCCCGGGCCGTATCTCCGGCCGCCGCGGCTGCGCCCCGGCGCCCGTGTGGCCGTCGTCGCACCCAGCGGCCCCATCCCCGAGGACCGCCTCCAGGCCGGCCTCGACGTCCTGCGCGGCTGGGACCTCGACCCCGTCGTCGCCCCCCACGTCCTGGCCGGCCACCCCACCCTCGGCTACCTCGCCGCCACCGACGAGGACCGCGCCCGCGACCTCACCGAGGCGTGGTGCGACCCCGGCGTCTCCGCCGTGCTGTGCGCCCGCGGCGGCTACGGCGCCCAGCGCATGGTGGACCTGCTCGACTGGACCGCGATACGGGCCGCGGGCCCCAAGGTCCTCGTCGGCTACAGCGACGTCACCGCCCTCCACGAGGCGTTCGCCGTCCGCCTGGGCCTCGCCACGCTGCACGGCCCCATGGTCGCCGCCGCGGCCTTCCTCAAGGACGCCCGCACGCAGGAGTCGCTGCGCGCCACCCTCTTCGAACCCGAGTCGGTGCGCACCCTCGGCCTGGAGACCGCCACCGCCCTCGTGCCGGGCCGCGCCCACGGCGTCACCCTCGGCGGCTGCGTCAGCCTCCTCGCCGCCGACCTCGGCACCCCGCACGCCCGGCGCTCCGCACGCGGCGGGCTGCTGCTCCTGGAGGACGTGGGGGAGGAGCCGTACCGTCTGGACCGGATCCTCACCCAACTCCTGCGCTCCGGCTGGCTGGACGGCGTCGCCGGGATCGGGCTCGGTTCCTGGGAGGAGTGCGGGCCGTACGAGGAGGTGCGCGCCGTGCTCGCCGACCGGCTCGGCGGTCTCGGCGTGCCCGTACTGGAGCGGATGGGCTTCGGGCACCACGAGAGCGCACCGACCGTGCCGTTCGGGATACCCGGGGTCCTGGACGCGGAGGCGGGGACGCTGACCCTGGACGTGCCGGCGCTGAGCTGACGGCGTGAGCCGCACAGCGTCACACAGGCAGGCGACGAGGCTTCACTGAATCTCCGTCAACAACCTTTGTCAGGCTCGTTGACGGCTCTCTGACACGTGTCACACCATGGGCGCGCCCCGTACCTACCGGTAGGTAGGCCGTTCGCGCGTCCTCGGTGTGGAGGTCCCCGTGTCCCGTGCCCGTGCTCGTGTCCTGCCCAGATCACGCAAGGTCATCGCCCTCACGGCCGGGGCGGCGCTGGCGGCGCCGCTCGCCCTCGCCGCACCCGCGCAGGGCGCCGAGCCCGGCACGTACGCCTACACCGTCACGCCGCTTCGCTTCACCGTCCAGGCCGGCGGCCGCAGTTGTGCGATCGACGCCGACCTCTACCGGCCCGAGGGCGTCGACGCGGACCACCCCGCGCCCGCCGTCCTCGCCACCAACGGCTTCGGCGGCAGCAAGAGCGACGGCTCCACCGATGCCATCGGCAAGGCCGTCGCCACCCGCGGGTACGTCGGACTCGTCTACTCCGGACTCGGCTTCGGCAACAGCGGTTGCCTGATATCCCTCGACGACCCGCGCATCGACGGCCAGGCGGCCACCCGCCTCGTCGACTTCCTCGCCGGCACCCGCGCCGCCGACGACGGCACCCGCGCCGACTTCGTCACCAGGGACGGGACCGGCGACCCGCGCGTCGGCATGATCGGCGGCTCCTACGGCGGCGCCATCCAGCTCGCCACCGCCGCGACCGACCCCCGCCTCGACGCGCTCGTCCCCCTCATCACCTGGAACGACCTCGCCTACTCCCTCGCCCCCAACAACGCCGACCGGGCCACCCCCGGCGTCTTCAAGTGGCAGTGGGCGAACGGCTTCTACCTCATGGGCGAAGGCCAGCCGCTGCTCGTGCCCTCCCTCGACCCCAGCCGGATCAACTCCCTCGGCTGTCTGCACTTCGTCACCGACGCCTGCGACACCGTCCGGCTGCTCAACTCGGGCAACTACCCGCAGGCCGCCACCGACAGCATGCTCGCCTTCGCACGAAGCGTCTCCCCCGTCTCGTACCTCGACAAGGTCAAGGCCCCCACCCTGATCGTCCAGGGGCAGTCCGACAGCCTCTTCAACCTCAACGAGGCCCGGAACACCTACGACCAGCTCCGCCGGCAGGGCGTCGACACCAAGATGATCTGGCAGTCCTGGGGACACAGCGGCGGCCGGCGGCCGGGCGAACTCGACCTCGGCCAGGGGAACCTGGAGTCGAGCTACGTGGGGCAGCGCGTGCTCGCCTGGTTCGACCGCTATCTGCGCGACGACCCCGCCACCGGCACCGGACCCGCCTTCGCCTACTACCGGGACTGGCAGACCGGCTACGGCACCGCGGCCCGGGTCCCTGCGCTCAGCCAGCAGCTGTACCTCTCCGGCGACGGCAAACTCGTCGACAACCGCGCCAAGGTGGTCCGCGGCTCGCGCCAGTACGCCAACTGGCTCGTGCCCACCAGCCACTCCGAGTCCTCGCTCGCCGGCCTCGTCGGACTGCCCGACCCCCAGCCGTACGACATCGCCGGCACCTACCTCGGCTGGCGCAGCGCCCCGCTCGCCGCCCCCGCCGACCTCGTCGGCTCGCCGCGCGCCACCCTGAAGGTGGTCTCGCCGCGCACCGAACGCGTCCAGGGCTCCGGCGACGCCGCCGACCGGCTGGTCCTCTTCGCCAAGCTCTACGACATCGCCCCGGACGGCACGAAGACCCTGGTCAACCGCCTCGTCGCGCCGGTCCGCGTCCCCGATGTCACCCGCCCCTTCACCGTCGAACTGCCCGGCATCGTCCACCGCTACGAGACCGGCCACCGCCTGGAGTTCGTGATCGCCGCCAGCGACACGGCCTACTTCGGCAACCGGGGCATCAAGCCGGTGACCGTCACCAGCGCCCCCGAGGACACGGGGACGCTGGAACTGCCGCTGGTGAACGGCCGGGTGGACTGAGCCGGGGCGGCGGAGCCGGGCAGGCGAAGCGAACGGCGCGAGCCCGACCGGCTCAGTCCAGGACGACGACCGTCTCCTGCTGCACCGGCGCGGTCGGCACCCGCGGGGCCTCCACCTCGACCAGCCAGAGCCCCGGCGGCGGATCGAACACGGCCCGGTACCGGCCGTCGTCCAACGGGAGCAGCCGGCGCCGCTCCAGCACCTCGCCGGTCGCCGGTGAGACCAGACGCCCGTCGAGGAACAGCCCGTCCTCCTCCGAGACCGCCGCCACCTCCAGCGGCTCGCCCTTGGCCACGGCCTCGGGGACGTCGACGCCGAAGCCCATGCTCAGCGTCTGGTACGGACGGTGCTCCAGGGCCTCGTACCGGTCCAACAACTGCCGGTGCAGATGCACATCGTTCGGCAGGGCCGTGTGGCCGAGCCGGAACCAGTCGACCCGTGCGCCGTCGGCCCAGTCCGGCGGCGTCGCGGAAAGGCAGGGCACGGTGCCGTCGCCCTGCCAGCGGTTGTCGTCGGGGAAACGGTCGGCGTACGTGACCTCCCCGGCGGACAGCCGCAGCAGCACGTCCGTCGGCTCGCCGCGGCCACCGGACGCGAACAGCTGATAGGCATCGGGACGGCCGGCGGCCCGGTCCGCCTCGGCGTTGTCCCGGATGTGCCGGGCGAGCTCCCGGCGGAACTCGAACGCGTCGCGCACCATCGCGGTGTCCAGATCCGGCACGGACACGTCCTCGAGCCGGGTGCCGCCCGGATGCCCGTCCACGCACTGGTACGTGGGCAGCAACTGGTGCACCGCCGGCATGCTGCGCGCAGCCGTGATCAGCCGCTCGCGCAGCCGCACCGGCACGGCCCGGAACTTCCGGCCGGGGAAGGTCCCGGTCAGCGCCTGGACGGCCTTCACGGCGCCGGCGTACGGCGTTCCGATCGTCACCAGCGACCGGGCGGTCTCCCGGCCGCCCAGCACCTCCAGGTAGTAGCGCGCCACCAGCCCGCCCATGGAGTGGCAGACGAAGACGACCTTCGGCGCGCGCTCGCCGCTCTCGCCCCGACCCCGGCACTCCTCCGTCCAGCGGGCCAGCTCCCGTTCGACGAAGACCTTGAGAAGCCCGGCGGAATGCCGGTTGGACAGGCGCCAGTCGTACGGGAAGACGACCATCCGCCCCTCGGCGAGACCGCCCAGGTGCCGGGCCAGCTTCTTGTAGGCCACGTGCGGCATCAGCCCGGGCCAGATGCGCGGCTCCTTCAGCAGCCCGTCCGGGGACAGCGCGTGCGGCGCCGACGCATCCGGCGTCTCGTTGCCGATGCCGGGCGGCAACGTGAGCCGCTCGAAGTAGCGCTCCAGGCCGAACAGCACGCTGCCGACCACGCCGGGGGTGAGGTTCCAGACATCCTTCCCCTCCGCATCGCGCAGCACGCTGCCCATGATTCCGGGCACGAAGACGACCAAGTCGTTCGACATCTCTCTCCTTTCAGTCCTTCGTGTCATGCCGCTGACCGGCGTCAGCCGCGACGCTCGTCGAGCCGCAGGACGTCCATGCGCTCCCTGCCCACCGCCGCGACCAGCAGCCCCGACGCGGCCGGGGCGGCGAACACCTGGTGCACGTCGAAGCCGCGGTCCGGCAGCACCCGGTCCTCGCCCGGGCCGTCGACGGCCCACTCGTGGACGATCCGGGTACGGCTCGCGCCGAGGAGCACGAGCCGGCCCGCCGCCGTCGCGCAGAAGGCCAGCGAGCGGACGTCGGCGACCTCGGTACGCAACCGGAGCCACCGCCGGCCGGTGCCGTCCTCCAGCGGGTCGTCCAGGGAACCGGTGAAGACACCGGCGGAGGTGGCGACCGCAACGAGCGGCCGGCCCCCGGCGTCATGGGTGGCGGCCAGCGCACGGGCCGGCACGGGGTGCGCGAGCCGCGGCAGCCGGAAGCGCAGGGGCCGTATGCCGGGCTCCGCGCCCGGCCAGACCCAGACGGAGTCGCCCGCCGTCGCCGCCACGAACGGCTCGGCGCCGGATGTCTCGACGGCCGTCAGATGCTCGATCCGTCCGACGCCGACGTGCAGGCTCGGCCGCTGTTCGCCGCCGGTGACGTCCCAGCGGCGGATGTACCGGTCGGTCGCCGCGAGCACCTGGACCGCGCCGCCGTCGCCGGCCAGCGCCACGGCGGTCACGCTGCTGTCGCGGTGCACGTCGAGCCGGAAGTCCCTACCGGCCTCGTCGGCCAGTGTCCTCACCCGCAGACAGGGGCCGTGGACGGGGTGGTGCCCGCCCACCGCGAGCCAGAGCGTCTCGTCGCCCCCGGGGGCACCGCGCAGCGCCAGCGAGGAGACGCGGTCGAGGACCCGGTCGTCGGCCAGGTGCCGCCCGCCCAGGTCCCAGACGCGGACGGTGTTCTCCGCGGCGAGCGCCACCGCGCCGCCCCCGCCCCCGGCCGCCCCGGTCATCGCCCCCACATGGCCGCTTCCCGAACTGGGCATCCCGGTCCGAGGGCCGCCCCCGGCCGCCCCGGATCCGGGCGCGCCGGCGGCCGGCTGCCACACCCGGATCCGGGAGCCGTCCGCCACGCACACGGAGCCCTCGTCATCGCGCAGGAACGCCACCGAGCGAGGCTGAGTGCGATGCCCGGGCAGAGCCGGTAACTCCTCGTTCTCCAGGGGCCCGTCCCCGACTCCGTCCCGTGCGCCGTGCCGCACCCGCCACAGCCGTACGGCCCCTCCGTCGACCGCCGCCACCAGCAGCCCCTCCGGGTCGTCCCGCAGCGCCACCGCCGAACCGGACGCGTGCCGCAGGGCCGCCGTGTGCATCAGCTCGGCGCCGGGCGGCGCCCCGTCGGCGACTCGCCGGACCCGCCACACCCGCACCTGCGGCCGGGCCGTGCCGAGGACGGCGACATGCAGCCCGGTGTCCGAGACGGTGGCGGCAAGGGCGTCGGCCCGACCGCCGTCCGCGCCGAAGGCCAGCAGCCGTTCGCCGGTCCGGGCGTCCCACACCACCGCCCCGCCGTCCCCGGCGGCCAGCACGCACGGCAGCCCGTCGAGGGCGCCGACGGCCACGCTCTGCACCGGGCCGGCACCGGGCCACGGCCAGAAGCCCCGGTGGTGGGGGCGGCCGTCCCGCCACTCCCACACGGAGACGGTCGTGCCGCTCGCCGCGACGACGAGCGCGGTGCCGCCCGCGGATCCGGCCGCCACGTCGCCGATCCGCGACCCCCACCCGTACACCTGGACCGGCCCGGACTCCGAGGTCCACACGACGACCCGCTCGGCGTCCGCGACCGCCGTCACCGCCGTTTCGAGCGGCGCCGACGTCACCGGCGTCCCGAGCGGCGCCACTGTCAGCGCGTGGAACGCGCCGCTGCCCAGCCAGCGATGCAGGAAGACCGGCCGGCCGCCGGGCCGCGGCCAGTGCCAGAGCCGCTCGCCCGCCGCGAGCAGACCCCGGCCGTCGCCGTCGGCGGCCACCGCCCGCACATCGCCCTGCGGCACCTTCAGCGTGCGGAACGGCGGCACCGGCCGGGTCGTCGTCCACTCGTCCGTCCAGAACAGCAGCTCGGGGGAGCGGGCCCAGGCCCGTAACTCCGGCTGCTGGTAGAGCGCCGTGGCCTGCAACAGCGCCGAACGCCCGGCCGGGCTCCGGCCGGTGAGCTCCTCCGCGACCCGGCGGTAGAGTTCCGTTCGCTCCGTGGCCGCCGCGCCCGGCCGGTCGAGCAGCCGGATCAGCCGCTCCGGCTCCGCATTGACCAGGAACTCCGCGTCCTCCGCCAGCTCGGTCAGCCGGCCGCAGGCGTCGGCGTGGGCGGTGACGTAGCGGGCGATGTACGCGTTGGTGGCGCCGCGCCCCCGGTAGACGGCCCGGTGCCTGTGCAGCAGCACGTCCGTCATGACCGCATGCAGCTCGGCCCGGGTCCGGCCGGTGCCCGCCAGGAGGTGGTGGGCGAGGGCCTCGTGGCCCAGCCGGTAGACGGGCTGGCCGGCCTCTCCGTACTCGACGACATGGGCGCCGGCCACCCGTCGGATCCGCCGGATGTCGTCCGCGGAATATGCGACGGTCCGCCCGTCCGCGTCGGCCAGACGCCGCGCCGCGTCGAGCCAGATGTCGTCGGCGTGCGGCAGTCCCGCGCCGTACGACAGGGCCAGCGGCAGCAGCAGTCCGCGCGCCCAGCCGGCGGGCACGGGGCCACCGGGGCCGGCCGAGGCGACCCGGTCGAGGTCCCGGACCTCCTGTTCGAGGGCCTCCTCCAGGCCGGCGGCGAGCAGACCGCGGAACTCCTCGCCGTCCGCGGCGAGCGCCCGCCCGGAGCGCACCAGCGCGACGCAGTGCAGCCGCGCGACGAGGAACACGCCCTGGCTCTGCTCCACCAGAACCCGGGCCACCGCCTCGCGCAGCCCGGCGTCCGCGCGGTACGGCGAGTCCGGCCCGGACAGCCGGTGCGTCACGTACTCCGCGATGTCGTCCGCGCGGTCGTGCACCGTGTCCAGGTCGTGCGTGGTGGCGTCGAGCAGCGCGAGGGCCTGTCCGGCCGTGGGGCGGGTGCCGACCAGGATCCGTACGTTCGGCTGCTGACCCAGCGGACCGAGCACCTCGGTGACCAACGCGTCGAGATGGGCCGGGTCCGTCTCGTCGAGCCCGTCGACGAGGAAGGCGGCCTCACCCTCGGCCCGGCAGGCCGCGATCAGCGCGAGGACCGCCTCGCCGACGTCCTTCCAGCCGGCCTCCGGCTCCGGGATCTGCATGCCCAGGGCCAGCTCGCGGGCGCATTCCAGGGCGCTGCGGCCACGGCACTGGATGCCGGCGGAGATCGCCCCCGCGAGGCTGCTGCGCCGCCCCGGCGGCAGGGCGCGGAACTGCGGCGTGTCCTTGATCGTCATCAGCGCGATCTGCCCGAGGAGCGCCGACTTGCCGCTGCCGGGCGCGCCCGTGACGCCCATGATGCCGTTGCGCCCGGAGGACGTCAGCCACTCCGTGATCCGGGCCAGCGAGTGCCGTCGTCCGACGAACGGCACGTCGTCCTCCTCCAGCAGCAGCCCGGCGAAGCGGCCGCGCAGCAGACGCTGCACCTGCTCGCCGAGGAGCTCCTGCCGCCGGGTGGGCGCGGCGGCGGAGACGGGACGCGCGGAGGGGTCGTAGTGCGGATTGACGAAGAAGCCCAGGAGCCGGTTGCCGCCGTGGAGTTGGGGCGTGACGCGGTCACCGCCCGCGGTGTCGGCCAGCACGTGGTGGACCGCTTCGAGGACCACCGCCCCGTGCACGGCCCGCGCGTACGCGTTCCACAGCGGTTCCTCGCGGAACTCCTGGTCGCGCGTGTCGACCAGCCGCCGCCACGCGCCCAGCCAGAGCCCGACCTGGGCGAGGTCGTCGCCCGCGACCGTGCCGAGGCAGCCGATGCTCCGGCCGGGCATGCCGGCGCCCGGCGGTCCCGGCCGCAGGATCCCGGCCGCGACCTCCAGCTCGACGTACTCCTTGTAGACGTCGTAAGCGAAGTCGGCGGCATGGCAGGTGTCGACGATGAACAGGACGTCCCCGCTCAGCCGGATCAGGAAGCGGCCGAGTTCGTGCGGATAGAACATCGGGTCCTTCGTCCGGAGGTCGAAGTCCCGGGACGGCAGGCCGACACGGTTCCTGCCGTAGGCGAAGCCGTGCCCCACCCAGTAGACGAGTTTGCGCCTCGCCGGAGACCGACGGATCACGTCGAGTGCCTCGTCGATCTCCTGCTTGGTTCCCGAGATCACCGGCGAGTCGGCGTCGAAGCCGAGCCGGCGGGCCAGCGCGCGGAAGTCCTCCGCGCAGCGGCGGGCCGACTCCAGCCGGGCGTGCGGGGCACCGTCGTACTCGTCGACACACACGACGAACGCCTCGCCGTGCACCCCCGCGCCGCCCACCACACCCGCCTCCCGTGCCCCCTGGTGAGGATGTTGCAACCATCTCGACCGCTGTGCAACTGTCGTGCGAAACCTTGCAGTTCACAGCTCGGGAAAGGCTGCCGTGACAGATCGCGATCCCATTCGAATCGGACCGCTGCAGACCGACTGCTACGTCTTCGAGGGGGACGGTACCCGTCCGATCGTCGAGGAGAACCTCAAGATCTACTTTGACGCCGACGAGCCGGTCTACCTCCCCGAGGACGTACGGCGCTGGCGCCAGGAGATCGAGGAGGAGCAGCGCACCCGGGCCGTCGCCGGGGCCGACCGGCGCTGGAACCACCCCCGGTTCGCCGTCGAGACGATCGCCGTCACCCGCAGCGACGACGTCGAGGACCCGATCGTCGAGATCCGCTTCTCGCCCTCGGACTACTTCACCTTCCTCGCCGCCCAGCAGCTCGACTCCCGGCGCCTGGAGGAGGGCGACGGCGCCGGGTTCACCCTGCGCGAGCACTATCTGGCCGGCCGGGATCCGGTGACCGTGAACGGGTTCCTGTCCAGCAGCTTCGGCGCCAACGTGGCCGTGGTGACCGGCAAGGACAACCGCATGTTGTTCTCCCGGCGCAGCGCCACCGTCGGCGGCAACGCCGGATTCTGGAACTCCTCGGCCAACGAGGGCCTTTCCGGGAAGCACGACCTCAAGGACGGTGTGCCCGACCTCTTCGGGGCCGCCCGCCGCGCGCTGCGCGAGGAGCTGGCGGTGCACCGGAGCGACGCCTGCGAGATCGAGCTGCTGTCGTTCGGCATGGACCTCGGCCATCACCAGTGGGCCGCCTTCTTCCTGGCCGTGCTGCCCGACCTGAGCGAGGCGGACCTGCGGGACCGCTGGAGCCGGGGCGTCGACGACAAGTGGGAGCACACCGAGTTCCGCTTCGTTCCCGCCGAGCCGGACGCCGTCCTCGACTTCCTGCTCGACCCGGACAACCGCGAGCAGTGGACGCCGTGCGGGCCGGCCCTCTTCTTCCACGCGATCGTGCGCCTGATGGTCCGCCGCCTCGGCGACGCGGGCGAGGGCCGGCTCGCGGTGGAGCGGGCCATCGCCCCGGCCGTCGCGCGGGCCGAGGCGAAGGCGGAAGCGGCCGGCTGAGCGGCCGGCTCGGTTCGGACGGGGCGGCTGTGCCCGTACGGGGCGGGCTCTGTTCGTACGGGGCGGGCCGGCCCCGGGCCCGGCCCGGCCGGTGGCGTACGGGGGAGGGGGTCCCGTACGCCATGGGCCCGTACGGTACGGGCTCGTACGCCTCCGGCTCGTAAGCCGCCGGGGCGGGTGACCCGGTCGGTCAGGCGGTCGTGAGGGCCGCGTAGCCCGGGCGGATCAGCTCGTCGATCAGGCGCCGGCGCTCCGGGAGCGGGAGGAAGGCGGACTCCAGGGCGGCGACCGTGAACTCCTCGAAGACCTCCGGGCCGTAGCCGAAGGTGTCGGCCATGTGCTGGAACTCCTCGCTCATGGTCGTGCCGGACACCAGACGGTTGTCCGTGTTGAGGGTGATGCGGAAGCCGAGGCGGCGCAGCTCGTCGATCGGGTGCGAGGCGTAGTCCTTGGCGGCGCCCGTCTGGAGGTTGGAGGTCGGGCAGACCTCCAGGGCGATGCGGTTGTCGCGGACGTACGAGGCGAGGCGGCCCAGCGTGCCGTCGTCGGCGATGTCGTCGGTGATCCGCACGCCGTGGCCGATCCGCTCGGTGCCGCAGACCTGCACGGCCTCGTGGATGGACTCGGCACCGACGGCCTCGCCCGCGTGGATCGTGAAGTGGCAGTTCTCGCGCTTCAGGTGCTGGAAGGCGGGCAGGTGGCGGGCCGGCGGGTTGCCGATCTCGCCGCCGGCGATGTCGAAGCCCGCCACGCCGTTGTCCCGGTGCGCGACGGTGAGCTGCGCGATCTCCAGCGAGCGGTCGGTGTGACGCATACCGGTGAGGAGGGCGCGGACGGTGATCCGGCCCCCGGTGCGGCGCTCGCCCTCGCGGAAGCCGTGGTTCACCGCCTCGACGACCTCGTCGAGGGTCAGCCCGGCCTCCAGGTGCTGCTCGGGGGCGTAGCGGATCTCGGCGTAGACGACCCCGTCGGCGGCCAGGTCCTCGGCGCACTCGGCCGCGACGCGCTCGAGCGCCTCGCGGGTCTGCATCACCGCGCAGGTGTGGGCGAAGGTCTCCAGGTACCGCTCGAGCGAGCCGGAGTCGGCGGCGTCGCGGAACCAGACCGCCAGCTCGGCCGGGTCCTCGGTGGGCAGCCCGGTGTACCCGCAGGCCCGCGCCAGCTCGACGATCGTGGCGGGGCGGAGACCGCCGTCGAGGTGGTCGTGGAGGACGGCCTTCGGGGCCCGCCGGATCCAGTCGGCGACGACGGGGGAAGCGGCGGGGGAAGCGGCAGCGGTGAGGTTGTCAGACAAGTGCATGGCCGGGAAGTGTACGCCACCCGGGGAGGGTGGTGATGTGACGGTGGCGACAGGCCGCGGGCCGCCCCGGCCGGCCGCCTCAGTTCGACTGGAGCAGCGGCAGCGCGGGCGCGCCCGTCGGGAGCATGTGCTTGGCGGCCAGGACCGGCGTGCCGTCGACCCGTACCACCTGCGTCACGAGCACCGCCGGGGTGTCGGCCGAGCGGCCCAGCTGCTCGCCCCTGCGGCGGCCGAGCAGCGTCGCCGTGACCGCGCTGTGCCCGGCGAGCGGCACGCCCCGCGAGGCGCCCGCGAGCACCGCCAGCATGGAGGTGCGGTCCGGCGCGGCCGTCGTGCGCAGCGCCTCGGCGAAGCCCGGATGGGCCTGCTCCAGGACCTCGTCGGCCGCCGCCCACTCATGGCTGAGCGCCGCCGGACCGGCCTCTCCGACCAGCAGGGACTCCCAGAACCGCAGCTCGGCCGCGGCCGGGGCGAGCAGGTGCTGGGTGGTGAAGTCGGTGGGCTCCTCGACCGTGCGCAGCAGCCCGCGGACACGCAGCGGCGCGGCCGCGCCGAGCAGTTCCTCCAGGGCCTGTACGTGCTCGAAGCCGCGCCGCGGCGGATGCGCGTTGACCGTCCGGCCCACCCCGCGCCGGACCGTGAGCAGCCCGTCCTCCTGGAGCAGCAGCAGCGCCTCGCGCAGGGCCGGTCGGCTGACGCCGAGCTCGCCCGCCAGCTTGGGCTCGGAGGGGAGGGTGGAGCCCGGCGGGTAGGTTCCGTCGTGGATGGCGTCCGCGATCCGCTCGTAGAGCGCGACGACCGGGCGTCGCTGCTGTCCGCGCTGTCCGGCGGCTGCCACGGGACCTCCTCGGGCTTGCTCCTGCTCGTACTTTCCGTACCTTCCTCCGACTACCGTAGTCGGCTCGCGTTGTCTGACAAGTCACTCGTACGGACCTCTCCGCGGGCGCCGAGAGGCGGGAAGCGGCCCATCCTGGTGGGACTGACGACGGGCGGGACGACGGAGGAGAGGGCCGGCCATGAGTCCCAGGGAGACATCGAGCACGGGCGGGGCCCGGGCCGGTGGAGTCGTGACCCCCGGCCGGATCGCGATGGCGGCCGTCGTGGTCCTGCTGCTCGTCCTGATCTTCGAGAACACCCGGCAGGTGCGGATCAGGCTGCTGATCCCCGAAGTGTCCATGCCGCTCTACCTCGCGCTGCTCGCCACCACGCTGCTCGGCGGGCTCTGCGGGTACTACCTCGCCGCCCGGAGGCGCAAGTGAGACGCGCGACCGTCCTCGGCGCCGGCGCCCTCCTCGCGCTCGCGGCCGTCGCCGTCAGCTCGGCGGAGTCGCTCGCCGGCGCCGACGTTCCCGAGGAGCAGGCCACGCCGGACCTCCTCGGCCAGGGCCTCTGGCGGGTCTTCACCGGCCTCGACCCGCGCACCCGTCTCGACGTCCACGACGTGGCGGGCGCCGACCGGCGTGTGCTCTGGCCGCCGAACTGGCGCGTCTGCACGCAGCATCCGGCGCCGGGGACGCCGCGGCAGGCACGCGGCCGGGTGGTGGTGGGCGTGGTGAAGAAGGGCGAGACGTGCCCGGCGCGGGTGACGGCGGCGCGGCGCTGAGCGGGGCGGCGCTGAGCGGGGCGGTGCTGAGCGGGGCGGTGCTGAGGGGTGCGGTGCTGAGCGGGGTGGTGGTGGTGACTGGCGCGGCGCTGAGTGGAGCGGCGCTGAGTGGAGCGGCGTTGAGCGGCGCGGTGCTGAGGGGTGCGGCGTTGAGAGGTGGCGCTCAGCTGGGTGGCGCAGAGTTGGGCGGCGCTGAGCTCGGCGGCCACGAGCGACGCGGCGCCGAGCCACGCGGCGCTCAGTGGGGCGCCGCCCCGTGCGGTCCTTGATCCTCGTCGTTAGAGTGGCCCCATGCCTGGTGATCTTGGTGAGTACGTCGCGGTCGGGACCCGCGTCGGGCTGCGGCCGTTCACGGCCGCCGACGCCGACGAATTCACCGCGCGGGCGCGGGAGAGCCGCGAGCTGCACGCGCCCTGGCTCTTCCCGCCGCTGACGGCAGAGGCGTACGCCGCCTACGCGGGACAGCTGACCGGCAACCCGTGCCGGGCCGGCTTCCTCGTCTGTGACACGGCCGACGGCTCGATCGCGGGATTCATCAACATCAACAACATCGTGCGCGGCGGCTTCCTCTCCGGCGCGCTCGGCTACGGCGCCTTCGCGCACGCCGCCGGGCGCGGGCTGCTCACCGAAGGGCTCGGGCTCGTCCTCGCGTACGCCTTCGGGCCGCTCGGGCTGCACCGCCTGGAGGCGAACATCCAGCCCGGCAACACGGCTTCCCGCGCCCTCGTGCGGCGGGCAGGCTTCCGGCTCGAAGGGTTCTCGCCCGCGATGCTGTTCATCGACGGCGCCTGGCGGGACCACGAGCGCTGGGCGATCACCGCCGAACCCGGGCCGGGCGCGCCTCAGCGCTTGTAGTTGATCTTCATGGTGTCGAGGTCGGTGACCGTCGAACGCAGGCCCTTGTAACCGTGCCCCAGCTCCTTGAGCGCCGTCTCCACCCGGTCCTCCGCGAGCGCGCCCGCCATCTCCTCGCCGTCCGCCGCGTCCGAGACGACGACCAGGCGGTACGAGAAGTGCTTCAGCGCGCGGTCGTAGGTGAGCGAGCCCTCCTCCGTGAACGTCATCGCCGACAGGCCGTGCTCGTCGACCTCGGCGAGCAGCCGCGTGCGGCTCTCCTCCGACAGTCCGTCGAACGTGCCCCGGACGATCACCCGGTAGGTGTGCTTCTCGCTCATTCCCCGCGCCTCTCTCGGTAACGGACCAAGCCTAGGTCGGCGGGTGCGCACCGCAACGGAATTTCTCGGTCAAGCCCTCCCGAGCGGGTTGTCCACCCCCTGGCCAGCGGTGGTTCCGGCGTGTTCCATGGTCGACATGACGACCGTACGACGTGCCGTACTCACCCTGCCCGCGGCGCCGTTGGGCCCGGACAACCCGCTGCCCGCGCTCCGTCTGCTCACGAAGGCCAGAATCCCCGCGGTCGACGCGCGCGACCGGGCGGCGCTGCCCCGCGACATGGCCCGGCAGCTCGGACGCGGCCCGCTGCGCACGCTGCTCCCGACCCGGGTGCGCGACGGGTACGGGCGCGAGCGCACCCCCACCGAGCTCGACACGATCGTGATCGAGAACGACCGGCTCCGCGTCACCGTGCTCCCCGGCCTCGGCGGCCGGGTCCACTCCCTCCTCCACAAGTCGAGCGGCCGCGAACTCCTCTACCGCAACCCGGTGTTGCAGCCCGCCGCGTTCGCCCTCAACGGCGCCTGGTTCTCCGGCGGCATCGAGTGGAACATCGGCGCCCGCGGCCACGGCACCCTCTCCTGCGCGCCGCTGCACGCGGCGGTCGTCCCCGCGCCCGACGGCGGCGAGATGCTCCGGCTCTGGGAGTGGGAGCGGCTGCGCGACCTGCCGTTCCAGGTCGACCTGTGGCTGCCGGAGGGCGCCGAGCACCTGCGGGTCGCCGTCCGGATCCGCAACCCGCACGAGCGGACCGTGCCCTGCTACTGGTGGTCCAACACCGCCGTCCCCGAGGACCGCCGGATCCTCGCCCCCGCCGAGTCGGCCTGGCACCACGGCTACGAGCGCGCCCTGCGCCGCGTCCCGGTGCCCCGTACGACGGACGGCGCCGACCGCACGTACCCCCTCCACTCCCCGCACGCCGCCGACTACTTCTACGCGCTGCCGGACGGACAGCGGCGCTGGATCGCCGCACTCGACGTGGACGGCGCCGGGCTCGTGCAGACCTCCACCGACGGGCTGCTCGGCCGCAAGCTCTTCGTGTGGGGGACCGGCGCCGGCGGCCGGCGCTGGCAGGAGTGGCTCACCGAGCCCGGCACGCCCGGCTACGCCGAGATCCAGGCCGGGCTCGCCCGCACCCAGTTGGAGCATCCGCCGCTGGAGGCGGGGGAGGAGGTCTCCTGGCTGGAGGTGTACGGGCCGCTGAGCGCCGACCCGGCCGCGGTGCACGGCGCCGACTGGGCGGCCGCGCGCGCGAGCGTCGAGGACGCCCTCGCGGAGGCGCTGCCGCGCGCCGGGGTCGAGGCGGAGTACGAGGAGTGGCGGGCGCGTGGCGCCGACGCCGAACCGGGGCCGCTGCTCGCGACCGGATCGGGCTGGGGCGCGCTCGAAGTCCTGCGCGGCGGCCATGAGTTGCCGGGCACGCCGTTCCCGGAATCGCTGATCGGCGAGGAGCAGCGGCCGTGGGTGGACCTCCTGCGTACGGGTGCGCTTCCCGTCCCGGAGCCGGGCGCCGCACTCTGGTCGACGCCGGTCGCCGACCCGTGGCGCGACATGCTGGAGACCGCGCCCGCCGACCCCGTCACCGAGTACCACCTCGGCGTCGCGCAGTGGGCGGCGGGCGATCTGGCCCAGGCGGTACGGAGCTGGGAGCGCGGCCTGAAGAACGCGGCCGAGCGCTGGCCCCTGCTCTACTGCCTGGCCGTCGCCGACCGCGAGGACGGGCATGCGGAACGGGCCGCCGAGCGGTACGCGGAGGCCTTCGACGAGCAGGCCCGGGACCGGGACGGCGGCGACCCGGTCGTCGCCGCCGCCCTCGCCCGCGAGGCGGTCCCGGCCCTGCTCGACGTCTCCCGCACGGCCGACGCCCGCGCCGTCCTGGACCGCCTCCCGGACGAGGTCCGCGCCCGCGGCGCCTTCCGCTACCTGGAGGCCCGGCTGCTGCTCGCCGAGGGGCGGCCGGGCGAGGCCCGCGCCGTCTTCGACGCGGGCTTCGAGGTGGCCGACCTGCGGGAGGGCGCGGAGGAGCTGGGCGAGCTGTGGTCCCGCATCACGGACGAACCGCTGCCCGCCGCATACGAGTTCAGGATGCGCGCGACCGACGAGTGATCACACCCGGCACAGGATCTCGCCGTGCGGGACCATGAACCAGGCGTCGTGCTCCTGGCCCCAGGCGCGCCACGCGTCCGCGATCGAGGTCAGCTCCTCGCGGGTCGCGTGGCCGCCGTCGACAGTCAGCCGGGCGTACACCGACTCGGTGGTGCGGTCGGCCCACAGGCCGCTCCACCACGCGCGCTCGTCGGGCGAGGCGAAGCACCACACGCCGGCGGACGAGGTGACGTCGCCGAACCCGGCCTCGTGGGCCCAGGCGCGCAGCCGCCGGCCGGCGTCCGGCTCGCCACCGTTGGCGCGGGCCACGCTCCGATACAGGGCGGCCCAGCGGTCCAGTCCCGGCGACTGCGGGAACCAGGTGAACGCGCCGTAGTCGCTGTCCCGCGCCGCCACCACGCCGCCCGGCCGGCACACCCGCCGCATCTCGCGCAGCGCCTGCACCGGGTCGCCCACGTGCTGCAGCACCTGATGGGCGTGCACGATGTCGAACGAGTCGTCGGGGAAGTCCAGCGCGTGGACGTCGGCGACCGCGAACTCCACGTTCGCCGCGCCCCGTTCGGCCGCGGCGGCCCGAGCCTTCTCCAGCACGTCCTCGGCCGAGTCCACCGCCGTCACCCGCCCCGGCGCGACCCGCGCGGCCAGATCGGCCGTGATGGTCCCCGGCCCACAGCCCACGTCCAGGACGTCCAGCCCTGCACGCAGCTCGGGGATCAGATAGGCGGCCGAGTTCTCGACGGTGCGCCAGGCGTGGGAGCGCAGGACGGACTCGTGGTGGCCGTGGGTGTAGACGGCGGTCTCGTGCGGGGTGGACGACGCGTTTTCGTCGGCGTGGGGCATGGCCGGGCTCCCAGGGGTGAGTGGGTGCGGTGCGGTGTGTGGTGCGTGCTGATCACGGTACGCCGATCATTCGCATCATGAGACCCCGTTCTCACCATGTGGACCCACTAGCTGAACAGGCCCCGTGCATAGCGGAGTTCGCGCAGTGCCAGACCGCCGTTCTCCTCGACGACGGCCGCGCCGTCAGGGCGCCAGCCGGCCGCCTCGTAGAACGCGCGCGCCCGGGCGTTCCCCTCCAGCACCCACAACCCGGCCTCCCGGAACCCGGCCGCCCCCATCGCCGCCACCGTCGCCCCGAGCAGCGCTCGCCCCACCCCGCGCCCCCACGCCTCCGGCGCGGCGTACAGAGCGGACAGCTCCGCGGTGAACGCCGGGTCCAACTCCTTGCCGGGCCAGGCCCGGAAGCAGGAGAAGGCCTGGGCGGCTCCCGTGTCGCTCGTGGCCAGGAGCAGCGTCGGCGCTCCGGGAGCTGACAGGCGGTCGCGCCAGACCGTCGTGCGCTCGGCGATGTCGAGCCCGTCGAGGAACGCGGCGGGGATCAGGCCGCGGTAGGCGGCCTGCCAGGAGCGGACGTGGACGGCCGCGACGGCGGGCGCGTCGGAGGCGTGGGCGATGCGAATCGGCATGGCGGGCATTGTCGGCGGCGCCGCGGCGCGCCGGCCACCGGTTTCCGGGCCGCCCGGACGCGGATCGTCGACCGGCCGGTCGATGCGATCAAGCCGCCGGTCGAGAAAGGTCAGTTGACTACCTCTGGGTCCGCGCCGGTCCGTGCCACTCCCACCTCCGCTCCCCGTCCTCGAACGTCTCCGTCGGTGCGAGCCCCGCCGCCCGGGCCACCGCCGCCGAGGCGTGGTGATCGGGGTGGACGTGCGCGACCAGGGACGGGACGCCCTGTTCGCGGAGCCAGTCCGCCAGGGTCGCCGCGGCTTCGCGGGCCAGGCCGCGGCGTTGCCATGCGGTGCCGAGGACCCAGGCGATCTCGGCGGTGTCGGACGTCACCGTGGCCTGGACGGTGCCGATCGCCGCGCCGCTCTCGCGCAGCCGCAGCACCCAGTTGCACCAGGCCGCCGACCGGGGCTCCGGCGGGCCGGCCAGGAGGCGGACGTAGCGGGCGCGCAGGGCGGGTTCGGGAAGCGGCGCGCCGCCGATGAAGGTGTGGAGGGCGGGATCGGCGAGGGCCTCGGCCATCTCCGCGGCATGGTCGAGGCGCAGCGGCTCCAGGTCGAGGCGGGCGCTGCGCAGCGGGGCGGCGGTGAGACGGGTCGGCTCGGGTGCGGTCATGCGTACAGGCTGCCTCATGACCTCGTGTGACGCCGAGCGCGGATTCGACTTGACGGAGCCTCACATGACAGGCCCGTGAACGGACCTCCCGCGCCCCCGCCCCGCCCCTACCCTGACCCCCATGACCGCCCCCGCCCGCCGCACGCTCCTCAAGGCGCTCGCCGCCGCGCCCGCCCTGTCCGCGCTCGGAACCGTCCCGGCCGCCGCCGCCCCCGGCATCGTCAAGCCGCTGCCGGCCGAGTACTTCACGATCCGCGGCACCAACGCCGAGGCACGCTACGAGTCCTTCGTCGACACCGGCCTGCTCACGCCCAACGCCCGCTTCTTCGTCCGCAACCACACCACCACCCCCGTCCTCGACGCCGCCGACTGGCGTCTCACCGTCTGGGGCGACGGGCTGCACGGCCGCAGTCCCGTGCACTTCAGCTACGGACAGCTGCGCGACCTGCCCGCCGTCAGCCGGACGGCCGTCATCGAGTGCGCGGGGAACGGCCGCAGCCTCTACGCCACCCAGCAGGGCGAGACGGTCACCGGCACCCCCTGGACGCTCGGCGCGATCGGCGCCGCCCGCTGGCGCGGGGCCCGGCTCTCGGACGTGCTGCGGCTCGCCGGGATCGCCGCCGACGCCGTCGACGTGATGCCGCGCGGCCTCGACGACGAGTACGTCACCGGCGGCGTCAGCCTGGGCAGGGTGCGCCGCCCGCTGCCCGTCGCCAAGGCGCTGGACGACGTCATCCTCGCGTACGAGATGGACGGCGAGCCGCTCCCGTACGACCACGGGCACCCGGTCCGGCTCGTCGTGCCGTCCTGGGTCGGCATCGCCTCCATCAAGTGGCTCGGCGACATCGAGGTGTCCCGCGCCCCGCTCGCCTCGCCGTGGACCACCGAGTACTACCGGATGTTCGGCGAGGCGTACCCGCCCGGCGGCAGCGCCCCGCTCACCCGGCAGACCCTCAAGAGCGCGTACGAGCTGCCCTTCGGCGCCACCCTGGAGGCCGGACGCACGCACCGGCTCACCGGCCGCGCCTGGTCCGCCCTCGCGCCCGTGCGCCAGGTCGACGTGTCCGTCGACGGCGGCGCCCACTGGCGGCCCGCCAGGCTGCTCGACGTCCCCCGCCCGAACGGCTGGGTCCGCTGGACCGTGCCCTGGCACCCGCACCGCACCGGACCCGCCACGCTGCTCTCCCGGGTGACGGACGCCGCCGGGAACACCCAGCCCGAGCGGGCCGTGCACAACACCCAGGGCTACCTCTTCAACGCGACCGTCCGGCACCCCCTCACTCTCGTCTGACCCGCGCCTCACACCCTCGCCTCACCCTCGCCTGAGGGGCGAACCGTCCCGAACCTCCGTATAAAGGGCTCTGTGGGCTCGAGGCCACGGAGGTCCGGGTTCGGAGGTTCGGGAGGTTCGGGACATGCGGCAGACCGCCCCGGAGGGTCGCGGCCCGGTGCGTTACGGGCCGCCCGCGCCGGAGCCCGGACTCCCCGTGCTGCCCCGCCTCGCCGCCGTGCTCGCCGCCGCCGCGGACCGCACCGCGCCCGAACCGCCCGGCGGCGGACCCGTCCTCCGCGAGGCCGCGGCCGGCTACTGGTGGCGGCGCGGCCTGCGCACCCACGCCGAGGACGTCGTCGCCGCCCCCGGCGCCCCGCCCCTGCTGCTCGCCCTGATCGCCGCCCACGGCGGCGACCTGCTGCTGCCCCGGCCCTGCCCCGCCTGGTGGACCCCGCAGGCCCGGCTCCTCGGCCGGCCCGCCTACCACGTGCCCACGCCCGCCGAATGCGGCGGCGTGCCCGACCCGTACGCCCTCCTGGAGACCGTCCGCCGGGTGCGCGCCGAGGGCGGCCACCCCCGGCTGCTGCTGCTCTCCGTCGCCGACGACCCCACGGCCACCGTCGCACCGCCCGAGATCCTCCGCGAGGCGTGCGAGGCGGCCGTCGCCGAGGGGCTGCACATCATCAGCGACGAGACCTGGCGCGACACCCTGCACCGGCCCCAGGACACCGTGCTGCTCAGTCCCGCCGAGATGTGCCCCGACGACGTCACCGTCCTCACCGACCTGGCCGGCGCCCTCGCCCCCGCCGCCTGGCCCTGTGCCGTCGCCCGCTTCCCGCCGACCGCCGGCGCCCGCGCCGACGGCTACGGCGACCCCCGGGCCCGTACCCTCGACATCCTCACCGCGCTCGGCGCCCTGGTGCCCGGCCCGTTCGCGCCCGCCGCCGCGCACGCCCTCGACGAACCCGAGGACGTGACCGTACGGGCCCGGCTCACCGCCCGTCTGCACGGACGGGTGGCCGCCGCCGCCCACCAGGCCGTGCTCGCCGCGGGCGCCCTCGCGAGGCCCCCGCAGGCGGGCCGCCACCTCTACGCCGACCTCGGGCCGCTGCGCGCCGGACTCGCCACCCGAGGCGTCACCGACTCCCTCGAACTCGAGAACCACCTCACGGCTCGGCTGGGGACTCCGGTGCCCGGCGGCCACCGCTTCGGCGACGAACTCGGCGCGCTGCGCGTCAGGTTCGACACCGCCGCCTTCCTGGGGACCAGCGAGGAGGAGCGGACGGAGGCCCTCACCGCGCCGGCCCCGGAAGAACTGCCGCACGTGGCGGCGGCACTGATCCGCTTCGGAGCCGCCCTCGACGAACTCTCCCGACTTTCCCGACTCTCCCAGTAGCAAGGTCACTTGACAGACACCGCAGCATCAGACGGAGGCAGCAGAGATGACGGAACAGACGGCCCGGCCGCCCGGGGCCCCGCACTCCGCCGGCACCCCGCACAC
Organism: Streptomyces sp. NPDC003943; assembly: GCF_053605265.1. Lineage (NCBI taxonomy): Bacteria > Bacillati > Actinomycetota > Actinomycetes > Kitasatosporales > Streptomycetaceae > Streptomyces > Streptomyces sp. NPDC003943. Next base: position 70,482 of record NZ_JBSGIW010000030.1, read on the forward strand.
CACCGCAGCTCCCCCCGCCCCCGACCCCGCCGCTCCCCCCGCCCGGCCTCCCGTCGCTCCCGCCGCCCCGCCCCCCGTCGCTCCCGCCCCGCCGCCCCCCTCCGCGCTCCAGCCCCTCGGCCGGCTGCGCCTCGACTGGCCGCGCAGCTTCGCCGACCGGCTCACCGCGCCGCTGCCCGGCGTCCGCGCCATCGCCCGGTTCGCCCGCGAGGGCGCCGTCCGCCCCACGCCCGACGGGCTCCGGGACATCCAGCGGCTGCCCTTCGAGCCCGGCCCGCTGCCCGAGGCCGGGCCGGACACGCTCGCCGTCACCTGGGCCGGACACGCCAGCTGGGTGGTACGGATCGGCGGCCTCACCGTGCTCACCGATCCCGTCTGGTCCCGCCGCATCCTCGGCACACCGGCCCGGCTCACCCCCGTCGGCGTCCGCTGGGAGGACCTGCCGTCGGTCGACGCGGTCGTCATCAGCCACAACCACTTCGACCACCTCGACGCGCCCACCCTGAAGCGACTGCCGCGCCGCACTCCCGTCTTCGTCCCCGCCGGGCTCGGGCGCTGGTTCACCCGGCGCCGGTTCAGCCGGGTCACCGAGCTCGACTGGTGGGAGGCGGCCGAACTCGGCGGCGTGCGCTTCGACTTCGTCCCCGCGCACCACTGGTCCAAACGCACCCTGCGGGACACCTGCCGCTCGCTGTGGGGCGGCTGGGTGCTGCGCGACCGGGCCGGCCGCCGGGTCTACTTCGCGGGCGACACCGGCTACGGCCACTGGTTCGGCGAGATCGGCCACCGCCACCCCGGCATCGACCTCGCGCTCCTTCCCATCGGCGCCTACCACCCGCGCTGGTGGCTCGGCGACGTCCACACCGACCCCGAGGAGGCCGTCCGCGCCTTCCAGGACCTCGGGGCGCGCCGGATGGCCCCCATGCACTGGGCCACCTTCGTGCTCTCCGCCGAGCCCGTCCTGGAACCCCTCACCCGGGTCCGCGCCGCCTGGGAGATGGCCGGACTGCCCCGCGAGGACCTGTGGGACCTGGGGGTCGGAGCCTCACGCGTGCTCGTCACGTGACTCGTCACGTGGCTCGTCACGCGACTCGGCGGGCATCTCGCCGTGCTGCAGGCGCAGCCTCCGCCACACCGGCGGCACCGCGCTGATCAGCACCGTCAGTCCCACCGCCGCCACCACGCCCTCCCAGGGCTCGGGGAAGAGCGAACCGCCCAGGATGCCGATGAGCGCGTACGTCGCCGCCCACGCCAGACACGCCGGCAGATCGCCCCGCGCGAACCGCCGCAGCGGCATCCCGGCGAGCAGGCACGCCAGCATCACCGGGATCCGGCCGGCGGGCACGAGCCGGGACAGCACGAGCACCGACACCTGATGGCTCTCCAGCCGCTCCTGCGCGTGCGCGAGGCGCTCCGGCGTGACCCGGCCGCGCAACGACGCCAGCCACCGCGAGCCGCCCCGGGACCGCACCCCGCGCTGCCCGAGCCAGTACAGGGCCAGATCGCCCAGGAACGCGGCGCAGGACGCCACCAGGAACACGAAGAGGAGCGAGAGCGGCTCCGTCTGGTGGAAGGCCACCACCGAGGCCGAGCTCACGATCGCGCCGGTCGGCACGACCGGCACCAGCGCGCCGAGCGCCACCAGGAGGAAGAGCGAGGGATAGCCGACGGCCTGCTGCGTCGACTCGGGCGGCAGCTCCCGCACCACCGCCACCAGACGCCCGATCACAGCCCGCCACCCGACCGCGCCCGCCCGCGGCAACTCGACCGCGCCCGCCCGCCGCCCGGCCCCGCCTCCCCGTTGCCGCCCGATGGCGTCGGCCCGCCGCCCGGCCATGCCCGCCCGCCGGCCGGCCCCGCCA
>NZ_JBSGIW010000031.1:0-71663 GCF_053605265.1 Streptomyces sp. NPDC003943
GGCAAGGGTTTCGACGAGGTTCTCGACGGCTCGGACCGGGCCTGAAAACAGTCCACAAAGCATACCTGCGAGTCCAGTTGCTGCGTCACTCCCAACGCTGCCGCGCCGCTGCGCGGCGCCGGGGGGAGCGACCTGGCTGGCAGTCACCTTCGGTGACTGCGGGGCAGTCCGGCCGGACCGGGTGCGCGGCCCGTGGTTGGGAGGCCAGCGGTGGCTTCACGCCCCGCTGCGCGGGGCGTTTTACCTGGTCAGAGAGCTGATCGGCCGCTGAGTACCGAGGTGATGCGCTTCCGTCCCCTGCGGGGCCGAAAGCGCCGGTCGCGTTCCCGCACTCCCTAATAGCAACAGTATGCAACGGACACCAAGGGCATGTCCAGCCCACAGAAGGGCCGAAAGAGCGGTCACACAGAGCGTCAGACGGGCAGTCTGCCCGACTGTGGGTGGTCTACACCAAAAACGCAGCAACAAGGAGAGAAACGGGTCTCCGGCCCCGAAAAACACCCGCCGCCCACCACCGAATACCGCCCCCCACAAACACCCATGACGAAACCACAAAAACCCGCACCCGAAAGGCGACTGACAGACCAACAACCCCCCATGCAAAAACCGCAAAAGAAAGACCATCAGAACACGCATGGAGTTATATAACTCTGCTAGAGTTTCTTCATCAGGTGGCCGACCGGCCCCACCAATCTCCCTCGCCGAAAAGGACGCTTGAAATGTCCTCAATTCCCAGCAGTGCAGAGCGGCTCATCGACACGGCCAAGGAATACGAGTGGGTGGTGTCCGCCACATTCGCGGCCGGCGGTACCGGGGAGGTGAAGGTGGACACGTGGCTGGTTGCGTTGGAGGCCTACACGACCGCCGGAGAGGTGTCCCTGCTGCTGCTCTGGGAGCGCGATGCGCGCAACGCGTTCCGGTACAAGCCGGGTGCGTGCCGGGGCGGGGTGGACGGGGTGCCTCTGGCTGACAAGAGCCTGAAGGCCATCACTACGCTGATCGAGGAGTCCGAGCTCTGGGACGACGAGTGTGGGTGTGAGACCCCGGAGGATGCCGAGGACTGGCACAACCCGCGGGTGTGCATCGAGCGCGCCTACTTCCCGGCCCGCGGGTTCTCGACGCGGTGGGGGTCGCAGATGACCCGGAACCGTGATCTTGTCGGGTGGGATGAGGATGGCGGGACCGGCGGTCACTACTTCGTCGAGGTGGGCGAGGGTCAGGAAGCGCTCACGCTCGCGGACATCGTCCCGGCGGAGATCCGTACCGCCAAGCCGGCCAAGTGCCGGTGCCGGGGGACGTTGGCGAGTGCCGCGAGTCGGTCGCTGGTGGCTTCCAGGGCATGTGTGACGCAGTGGGTGTCCGCCTCTACTCCGTGGTGAACGGCGGCCGGCAGGTGTGCACGGAGCACGCTGCGGCACGGGCCGGGGTGCCGGTGAGCGCGCTCCCGGTGCTCGCGATGGACGCCGAGGAACGGCGCTATGCCGCCGACCTGATCGAGGACGACCGCAAGCACCGGATCCTCCGCGGGGCCGCGGACTGGGCGGAGCAGCAGGAAGGGGACGGCCGCACGGTGCCGGTGGGGTACGAGCGGTGGGCGGCAGAGAACTGGACGGGGGACGACCACGCCGCAGCGTTCGAGGCGTGGCTGCGTGCGAATGGGCGTGCGGCCGAGCCGGGTTTCGCGTGGGCGGTTTCGGGGCCGGTCGACCGCGTCGAGCAGTCCGGGGCGCGGCTCGACATGGCCCGGGCCGCGGTCCAGGCCGCGCGGGAGGGACACGCGGCGGCGCAGCGGAGTATGTCGCGGGAGGGTATCCGTCGGACCCGGGAGCAGCTGGACGTGGCGCATGTCGCGCTCGCGGATGCGGAGCGGGAGCACGCGGCGGAACGTGCTGTGAGCGCCAAGGGCAAGGTGGGTGAGGGTGCGTCGGACGCGGGAGTCCGGTATGGGTTCGGTCTGTTGGACGGGCGGGGCCGGAGAGCGGTGCTCGTGGGCGGGTTGCTCGCCGTCTACGTGTCGCAGCCGTTCCTTGGTGACTGGTACGCGTACCCGCTCCATGGCCGGGTGACGGCGCATCCGGATGGCGAGTCGGCCCTGGAGGCACTGGTGGAGTGGGCGGAGCGTCGTGCGGTCGAGGACCGCGAGCGAGTCTGGCAGGAACGGGCCGACGCGGCACGGGCCGTGGTCACGGAGTCGGTCACGACCGAGGTGGCCGGCGCCGGCACGGCCGGGGTGGCCGGGGTGGCCGGCACGGCCGGGAGGTCAGTCGCACAGGCGACACGGGCGGGGGGTGCGGGGTATTTCCGCAGGTCAACGTTTGTGACTGGGGTTCATGTGACTGGTCATGTGACGGGCTGTGTGACCGTGGTCCGGCCGCTCGCGGCGGGGGCGTGGGGCCGGCGCAGCCGTGGGCGTGGGGCGGGTATGTCGGCAGTGCCGGTCACACAAACCAAGAAGTTATATAAGTTACGCCGTGCGGTCACCCCTCGATGGCCGCCTGGCGGGGGTGCTCCGGGCGGACATCCGGCACTGCGTGTGCGGCTCGAAGGGACCGAAGCAACGAAGAAGTTATATAAGTTGAGATAGGGTGGTGTGGAGTCCGGCCCGGAGCCGGCCCCTGACCCGAGAGGCGACGCCCCGTGACCACCGCCCCGCGCCATCACGACCGCTCCCCCAAGACCTACACCGACGGCACCGGCCGACCCACAGCACGGGCACTCGACCGGACCAAGGTCGTGCGCACCGTCAACGTCACCGGCTCGGTCTGGGAAGCAGGCAAGAAGCGCGCGGCCGCCGACCAGGTGTCCATCTCCCACGCCATCGGACTGCTGCTGGAGGCATACAACGCCGGCTTGGTCGACCTGGAAACGATCGTGACGCAGCTCGATGCGCTACACGACAGCGTGGAGTAGTCCACGCGCAGTCACATGGTCATACGCCCTGAGGCCCGTTCGGCCAGAGACTCTCTACGAATCGCGATCCGCGCACTCGGCGCTGCTCGAACAGATCCTCTGCCAGTGCAGCCGTGGCTAGCAGCGCTTCAAGCAGGGGCATCTCTTCGAGCCGTATATCCATCGCGCCATCGAAGTCCCCTCTGCTCTCAAGCTCGTCAGCTTGAGCCTTCAGGCGGGCCAAGGAGGCCTTGAGGGCCTTCATTTCGCGTTCGCGGGCTGAGGGGCTCTTGTGGAGCAGCGCCTCTGCATCGGCAAGCAGCTGCTCCGCCTCAGCATCAGCACGAGCGACCGGACCGCTGTCCTCTCGTTCGTTCTCCAAAGGGGGAGGAATGGCCGGTGGGACGACCATCAGCGGCGGCGGAGGCGGGATGTTGGGTTCGGCCCCTGCCGGAGGACTGCCGACGGGAGCTGGCGGATCATCAGAGGCCGCGTCCCACAGGGCGTGGAAGCGCTCGACTTCTGCCGTGGGGTCAGCCCGGGGGATCTTCCTGGCGAGCGCCTCCACGATGACGTCGAGCAGTTCCCAGTCGGGCAGGCGCGGTTTCGTGAAGGCGTCGTGGATTCGGCTCGGGCTCGCGACACCGTCGCCGAGGGCGCGCGACAGGTTACGCACGGAGGGCCATCCAGCGCGGCGGTGCAGGGTGTGCAGCTCCGTGCTGAGGGTCTGCCGGGGGCCGGGCGGCAGGGGTGGGGCTGTCAGCTTGGGCACGCATGCTCCGAGGGCTGTCCGACGGTGTCCAGATCTGTCCGACGGACACCGTACAACGTCCGAACACGTAGCCCAGTGTCCTGAGTTGTAGCCCTGTGTGGGAGATCGTCTGCGGGGCTATTTCCGACCCCAACCTGGAGGAGTCCGAACGGAACTCACCCAGGAGACAGGCATGTTCGACACCGCTACGGCGCTCAAGCTGCTCGCACAGGGACTGCTCAGCGAACTTCCCTCCAGCCTGATCACGGCGGCAATCACCGCCCTCGTGGTCTGGGCCTTCCGCCGATACCGCAAGCGCGGCAACGGAGAGGGCGACGCGGACCGGGTCTGAACCCGCAGAGGGCCCCGGAGCCGGTGCACCGGGGCCCCTTCTATGGCAGCCACCCGCGTCTGTCCGCGCGACGCACCCCGAGGCGCTGGGCGGCCTGGTCGGGGCCGAGGGGAACGTGCTGGTCGAGGAGGGCGGGCAGATCCCGGCGGCGCGCGAGGGCGGCGACCTGGTCGGGGTGGACATCGAGATAGGCGACGTCGCCGCCGAGGTAGGCGAGCAGGCTGGCGCGCACGAGGTGGCCGACCGCGGACGCGGTCACCCGCGGCCGGCAGCCCGTCACCATCGTCGCCCTGCTCGCGGCACCGGAAGCCGCCCGGCCGTCGGTTCCCACCGGCCTTCCCGATGTCGTCCCGCTCCGCAGGGCTCCGTGAGAGCACCATCGACCGGTCGGCAGCCGAGAATCCGGCTGCCGACCGCAGGCCGTGATGGCAGAGTCTGCCCATGGTCTTCCTGCGTTGCGAAGCGGTCCGATGGGTCGATGACGAACCCCAGCCCGGCCTGGTCGAGGTCCGCTTCACCGACGCCCACCGCCAGCAATGGACCTTCATCGAGAAGTGGCCCGTCTTCAGCGGTGAGGACCTGCGCCCCAACTCCAGCTATCCCGTCAAGGTGGGAATCCTCTGCGACATCGTGACCAGCGGCAACAGCTCGGGCACCGCGGACACGGTCAAGGTCTCCGTCGCCCCCTGGGGACTGGAGTCACTCGACGGACACATCGAGTTCGAAGTGCGGGCTGATCAATTGACCACCAGCTGAGGTCCACGATCACCGGGCCCCGCCGACCTGACGGTCGGCGGGGCCCACGCATGCTCTTTGCCCCCCACCTTCCTCACACCGTTCAAGCAACAACGAAGTCAGGCGAAGAGCGGATCCCCATCAGGGCGTCCTCGCGGACGATGCACTCGCCGCAGATGGCACAGCACGGTGCCACCGACAGCACCCACGCGGCTTCGAGCCCGTCGAATGGCTTTGTCCACGAGAACAGGAGTCGTTTGTCGATGAGCGCGGGAGGCACCCCGAAGGCGGCGCTAAGTCGATGTTCACGAGCTCGGGAGGCACCCGCCGAGTGTGGTGAACCGTGCTGTCGAGATCGTCGCCAGCTGCAGCCACGCACCGGCGACTGCGCCCGTAGGCGGGACCGTGCCTACACAGCCGCATCGGAGGGGTTTCCGTCCCGCTCCGGGAGCAGCTCGGGCATCCCCTCCACCAGCACCACGACGCCGGTTACCTCACCGGCCTCGGAACGGCCGACCCACACCGGGTACGTACCGTCCCCGTTCGTCGCGAAGGACATGAGCTCGCCGCCGGAAGCCTCGTCGAAGGTGCACTGCATGAAGAGGGAACCGTCGTCGATGTCCTCGTAGCCGTCCAGGTCCGGCTCCCCCTGGATCAGCCCCCGTTCGAAGAGCGCGATGAGCGGCTTCCAGGACCCGGCGTCGGCGAAGCAGCCGGTGGCGCCGTCGGTGTCGAAGCCGGCTATCTGCTGCTCGATGAACAGGCGGGGATCGTCGTCCGGGCCGAGGGCCATCGCCCAGGTCGCTGCGGGGGTCTCGCTGACGATCAGGCGGACGGCGGTGGGTTCCGTGGTCGTGATCTCGGCGTCCCGCCACTCGCAGTGGTAGCTGAAGCGGACCCGGGCCTCGTCGAGTACGTACTCCCCGGGCGGGACAGGGACCGTAATGCGCGGCCCGTCGCCGTGGTCGATGTCCGGGCCGGAGACGGCCAGCAGCCCGCTGGGCACGCGCAGGGTGCCGACCCGGCGCGGCTCCACGACGGTCATCTCGGGGTGGTATCCGTCGGTCACGCGCGCTCCGGGCCGGAACAGCTCGTTGATCGGCCCGGGCTGCGCGGGGCGCGGCGGACGCCAGCAGGTAGCGGGGGCGCTTCCGTCACCTGGCTCGGCTGCCTCGGCCACCTCAGCCGCTTCGAGGGCTGGCGGATCAATGAGCCCGTGTACTTGGGCCGAGAGCAGCGGCCACTCGCCGAAGGCGGGGCGGTCCATCCAGCGTTCGTCGTCCCGGAGCTCGGGCGAGGTGGCGCAGGAGCTCCCGTGCTGCCCCTGCCGCTCCTCCGTTCGTCGGCCCCTCCCGTCCGGGAGGAGGTCCAGGGTGATGCGTGGGCACGCCTTGTCGAACTCCCCCATCTCTGGGCCTGTGTAGTACCAGCCGACGGAGTATCTGCGCAGCAGCCGCGACGGGTCGTCCAGCAGCCGCATGTCCAGATCGTATGTGCGGCGGCCTTGGGCGTCGTAGACCCACAAACCGACGTAGTGGTCCCGCCAGGAGACCAGCCGGACTTCCAGCGGAGCCTTCCGACCCGGCTCCCGGTACACCACCACGTACGGAAGCCCGGCAGCATCCCGCTCCCGGGCCTCCTCGACGGACATCGGCCGCCAGGGCGCGCAAGACTCCAGGTCCCACGCCTGCGCGTACCCCACCTCAACGACCACTGCCGCTCCCCTTCGTGCAACCTGCCGTGGCTCCGTGTTGAGCTGCAAGATAACCGCCGCCTGTGACAACGCCCTATTGGGCGGGCGGCGGCGGGCCAGCTCCGGCGCCGAGCGGTCGTGCCGGTGAACCGGTCCATGGACCGGGCAACGAGTGGCTTGCCAGCGTGATCGTTGATCCGCAGACGCCGCTCTGCCATGGACCGCGTAGGCGCAGGCGCTCAGTGGCTCCCGAACTCATCGACATTGATCAAGCGACAGGTGCCGCGGTGACTCCCGAAGCCGTCGACAAACGACTCCCGTTCTCGGGTTCTGGCACAACTTCTGTGACGGAGAGCTTTCAGGCCGACGGCTGGCGCGTTGACTGCGCAGTGTCGTGGACCAGTTCAGCAAGCTGGATCAGGAAACCGTACGTCGCCATGCGCCCGTGAATCCGGATGAAGTAGGACTGGCTGGAGCACTTGAAGATCTCTCGCCGGCGCACCTTCCAGAGCGTGTGCTCGTATGCGTTCACGGCCTCTAAAAGGGACGATTCCGCTTCCTCCGCGCTGCCGTCGAACTCCTTGAGGGTCCGTGCATCTCGATCTGTCTCGGTGACACCGTCAACAGGTATGGCCAGCACGATCCACCGAGACATCCTGATGTCTGTTCCTTCCCCCTGGCACCGCCTGCCGCGACGCGCACGGCGCAAGTCTGGCAGACGCCCAGCACGCTAGACCTTCACCACAGAAGTTGTGCCAGAACCCGTTCTCGTGTGCAGGGCCAGTCGAAACCCTCAGCACCGCGGCGGGCGTCGTCCTGGTCGTACGGCACAGCTTCTCCTGGGGAAAGGACGCCCGCCCCGGGCAGGTTCCGGGGGCTCACGGGGCGGGGTGGGGGAAGGGTCCCCGGAATCGGGTTGCCGGTTGTCGGAGGGTGTGTCAGCGTTCGGGCGGGACCGGTAGTTGATCATCGGCGGCCGGTCGGTACCGGCCTGCCGGCGGTCCGCCGGAGAGCTGACGAACGAGGGGAACCCGAGCCGTGGGGAACAGTTACGAGGACCAGTGCCGCCGGTCGCTGGCCGACGAGCAGGCCAACAGCCTCGCCCTGACCAACGACTGGGCACACGTGGACAGGGAGCAGGTCCACCGCGACTGGGACGTCCTGTACCGGGAGATCACGGCTCTGCTGGAGGGCGGCTCCCTGCCGGGAGACCCGGAGGTCCAGGAGCTCGTCCGCCGGCACTTCGACATCGTCTGCCGGTTCTACGTCCCTTCCCGGGATGCCTACGTCGGCATGTCGCTCTTCTACGCCGAGGACGAGGCCATGAGAGCGTTCCACGACTCCTACCACCCCCGGATGGCGGAGTTCCTGGGCGCCGGCATCAAGGTGTTCGCCGAGCAGGGCAGCGGCTTCGCCGCCGGGGCGGGGGCCGGGGCCCCGGCGTAGCCGGCCCGGCCCCCGCCCCGGCCGGTCTACTAGGTGGTCAGGCGCCGATGCCGACCGAGGAGACGTACGCGTACGCGTTGTAATCGGAGTCCAAGTCGCTGATGACGTCGTCCCAGATCTCGTCGACGAGATCTTCGTTCTGGTCGGCGTAGGCGTCGACGAGGTCGGACCAGACGTAGCGGACCGTGATGGAGCGCTGGGAGACGGTGGGGCGAAATCGCTTCTCGGAGACGTGGGTCTGGTCGACGGGGTAGATCTCCACGCGGCGCCCGCGGCCGTCGTTGTCCAAGTGCCTCTTCAGCCAGCCGGAGCGGATCAGGTTCTCGCGCCGGCGGACCCAGTACGCGGAGTCGATGCGCTCCAGGTTCGCCTTCGAGGGGCTGGACTTGCCGCGCATCCAGGAGCGGATCGTGCGGGCGCTCACGCCCTGGTCCTTCAGCGCCTGGCGGCCGGCCGGGCTGTCGAGGTAGCGCAGGCGGGCGGAAAGCCCGCGCCTGGAGGTGACCGGCGAGGAGATACCGGAGGAGTACACGATCCGGTTCAGCTCCAAAATCAGGGCCTGGCCACCCTTCACTCCCCGGGTGTTGAACTTGCCGAAATCTCCCCAGCGGGACCACAGCTCCGGAGAACCGGCCATTACCGCTTACCCCCAAGAATGTAGGTGGTCTTTTCCTTGACCTGGCTCAGGTCCCTGCCCTCCGGGAAAACCGTCCGCCAGTCGCCGATCACGTGCAGTTCGTCCGTTCCGGAAATCTCGACCACCTGCAGTCCGGCCTTCTGCGCCTTGCGGGCCTTCATCCACAGATTCGCGAACGCCTTCGAGCGGATGATGTGCATCCAGTCCGGGCGGCGGATCTCGCGGTTAGCAGTGGACTCGCCGATAGTGGAGACGAACTTAGAATACATGGCCTTCACATAGGCCACGGTCAATTCGTCGCCCTCGACGAGCGCGGTTTTCCGGGATTCCGCGAGCGCCCGGCGCAGCTTTTCCAGAAGCCCTTCGGTGGCACCGGAGACCAGCGAGCGGTGGATCACCGGCGCGTCGGCAAGACCCTGCCGGGCGCAGTCGAGCAGCAGGCGCAGCGTGGACTCCGTGACCCACAGCTCCCCCGGCTCCATGCGGGCCCCGAGCGGGTTGGGCAGGTCGTCGTGCTCCCAGTCGGCGGGGGTGATCAGGTGCACGCCGGCCTTCTTCGGGTCGTGGACTCCGCTGGTGTCCTCGCGGAGCTGGCCGATCGGCAGCCACGCCTTCATCGCCGACAGGTAGGCCGCGTTCATGTCGAGCGCGGTCACCTCGAACCGCGTCCCCTTCTTCGCCGCCGAGAAAATCTCGGCATTACGCCACTTCGGGCGTCCCTCCCAGATCTCGTCCGCGCCCTTCTGGGACTTCTTCCGCAGGATTTCGGCAGTCGGCGGGAATTCCGAATGCTCGTACCGGCCGCCGACCCGGGAGGACTTCAACAGCGTCATCACGTCCGGAATCGCGGACTTGATCAGTTCCGCCTGCGCCAGCTCCATGTCGCCCGAGCACGCCGCGAGGACGTCGTGCACCCGGTCGGAGATCTGCTCCAGGAGCGTGGCCGAGGCGTACCCCGGAGCAGACCGCGGTACCCCGTCCGGCGCTGCCGCAGCGACCGGCGCGGCTTCCGGCTCGGGCGCGCTGACGGGCCCGGCGGCCGCGGGCACCTCGGCCGGAGCAGCGGCCGGTACGGGCGGCGCGGCCGGGTGCTGTGCCGCGACTGCGGCGGACAGCTGCTCGTCTGCGGCCGCGAACTCCCCCGAGACGGCCGTCGGCTGGGCCTCGGTCTCCTCGAACTGCGCGGCGGAGACGGCGGGCTGGGGCGCGGCGGCCGGCGAGCTGCTCGCGGCGGCGACGGCCGCCGCGCACTCCTCGGCAGTCAGGTGCTGGGGGAAGCCGTCGACCTCGAGAACGGCCGGCTGCCCGCACAGCACACACGGGCGCGCCGGCTCCTGCAGTACGAGACCGGCCGGCAGTGCGACCTGAGCGGGCGCCGGGGGCGGGGCGCCGGGCGCGGCCGGCTCGGACACCGGCCCGGCGGCGGGGAGCTGCACGCGGGTCGGCGCCGGTACCGCAAGCTGCTGCACCGCCGCCTGGAGACTGGGCACAGCACCGTGCAGGACACCGACCGCATGCGTCGGGCCCGCCAGCACGTCCAGCGCGTGCAGCTTGTAGTGCGCGGCCAGCAAGTCCACGTCCTCCAGGGACCAGTGCGCCTTCGCGGCCTGTTTGCGGGAGACCTGCGCCTGTGACTGCCCAAGCCCTGCGGCGAGGTCGCCCTGCCGTTCGCCGGACCGCGACATCAGCGCGGACACCGTGAGCCTCAGAAGATCCTCAATACCCATCACAAACGCAATCCTAGTATCACGAATGCGGAATCCACATAGAGAATGCGAAAGTCAACTCTTTAGAGGGGCCCACCGGGAGCGCCAGCGTCCCAACGTCCAGCGGGCAACAGCCGAAGGCCTTCGCCCCGGTGACCGGTGCCGCACCGTCGAACGCATCCATGACGCTCTGCGCGGGCGGAGTCCATGAAGCCGACAGCCGCCACGCGGAGCCGAGCGCGGGGCTGATCGGCGCGCAGTCCGACCACATCGCCGACAATGTCCCCGCGACCGCCCCGGGCTTGGTGCGAGCAAGAAGGCGAAGGACCGCAAGGTGCCTCCCGCGTGCCCGGCGCGGGATGGTGGCCGGCCGCCCGCTGGCCGCCGCCGGGTACGGACAGACCGGCTCGGGGAGTCAGACGCCGAGGCGGACCACGGCTTCCTCGGATGAAGTGGGTCGCCGCGATCGCGGAGCGCCGGTCGTAGTAGCCGGCGTGGCCATCGGCCTTGATGCAGTACCACCACTCGAGGTCGTTGACCGTAGTCGCGAAGTCCCCGCGTATCTCGACCTTCGCCCAAGATGCGACATAGCTGAGAAGAGATCGGAAAGATGCTGGATACCTACGGTTCCTGACCGCAGCAGCTCGCTCAAAACAGCACTATTTGCGCCGCCCTCCAGGATCGTATTCCTGGGGGCGGCCGCCGCGCATTATGCGGGCTGATCTCCCATGTGCGAGCGCGGGCCGTCTCGCGCCCGGGCGCGGACCTCCGCCCTGGCGCGACTCGGGGCCGATGCCCGGCAGTTCGGTGAGGATTGCCGCCGGGAGCCGGGTCAAGGCGGTGAGGGCCGCCCGCTCGGCGCGGTCCGAGCACGGTGCCAGGGGAAGGCGGCCACAAGGGTGACGGTCAGGGCAGCGGACATCGGGGGTTCCTCGGTGGGTTCGCGTCGGCGGGTTCGCGTCGGCGGGCTTACGACACGCTGACGGCGTCGGAAGCGCGGATGTGACAGCGCACCGGCAAGAAGTTCGGGCGGGGGATGAACCCACAGGACGGGATTTCGGTCTCGTAGAGGGGTCCGGCCTGGGGGCCAAGCAGCCCCATGGCGTGGGCCCTTGTCGTGTCATCGAAGTTACGGAGCCACCCCCCGAATGAAGAAGAACCTGACCCGTCGCCGTCTGGCGCCCATAGGCCTCGCGGCCGGCGCCGCGCTGGCGCTCGTCGGTTCGGCCGCGACCGCGGCCACCGCCGTGCAGAAGCCGGGCGAGGGCATCATCGGCGGCCACGAGCAGCCCGACGGGACCTACCCCTGGATGACCGCCCTGCTGCACAAGGGCGAGGCCAGCCCCGTGCAGAGGCAGTTCTGTGGCGGCAGCCTGATCGCCGACAACATCATCCTCACCGCCGCGCACTGCGTGACCGGCGAGAAGCCGAACAAACTCGAAGTCACCGTCGGCCGGACGGTGCTGTCGAAGAAGAACCAGGGCCAGCTGCGCAACGTACGCTCCATCACCGTGCACCCCCGCTACCTCAAGGGCGACGAGGCGTACGACCTGGCGCTGCTGGAGCTCGCCAAGCCGGTGACGGGCACCGCCGCGGTGAGCCTGCCGACGCCGGGCACCGACGCGCTGCTGCGGCCGGGCGCCAAGGCCACGGTCATCGGCTGGGGCAACACCGACACCGAGATCACGCACTACCCGGACCGGCTGCGCGGGGTGCAGGTGCCGCTGCTGTCCCACGCCGAGTGCAAGGCGACCAACAAGAGCTACAACAAGGCCGTCAACATCTGCGCGGGCGTCGAGGGCAAGGACTCCTGCCAGGGCGACAGCGGCGGCCCGCTGTTCCGCAAGGTGGCCGGCCGTACGTACCAGATCGGGATCGTCTCGTACGGCGAGGGGTGCGCGGAGCAGGGCGCCCCGGGCGTGTACGCCTCGACCAGCTCGGCCAAGCTGTGGAGCACGCTGGCCGAGTCCGCCGAGGGGCGGCGGATGCTGAGGATGCTCGGCCGCTGAGCCGGCGCCGCGGCCGTACCGCATGTCCTCGCGGGCATGCGGTACGGCCGCGCGCATCATCCGTCCTGACGCCGCGCCGTCACGGGCCGTGGCGGTGAGCGCGGCGGCCAGGACGAGGGCGGTGAGCACGTCAAGCCGGGCGCCGGCGGTGAGCACGTCAAGCCGGGCGCCGGCGGTGAGCACGTCAAGCCGGGCGCCGGCGGTGAGCACGTCAAGCCGGGCGCCGGCGGTGAGCACGTCAAGCCGGGCGCCGGCGGTGGCCAGGGACGTGACGGCGATGAGCAGGACCGAACAGCTCTCCCTGTGCTTACCGGAAGACGCCGAGGGGGACTGCGTCGGCTGGCTTCCACCGCAGTCGTAGGACCGGATCGGTCCCGCCGGCGGAAGGGGCGTCCCCGGCCGTACGAGGGTTCCACGCCGTCGTCACGAAAGATCCGGGACACCCTCGTTCTCGTCTCGCAGGCACCCCTTGGATCACACCGCCAGTGGCTCTGCACACGGGAACGGGAGTCGTTGGTCAACGACTCCGGGAGTCGCCCCGCTTGGAGTAGGCGCGATCAGTGTCGATGAGTCGGGGCGTCACTTGCGGCCCGGTGTGCGATGTCCGTCGCAGCACCCCGCTGCCTGACTTTCGAACCTGGCCTGTGGGGTCAGCGGGCGAGGGAGACGGCGAAGGGCTCAAAGCCGTGTCGGCGAAGGATGTGGGGCACGACCAGGATCATGGACTCAGTGGCGCGGGCTGTGGTGATGTCGCCGAGGTTCTCGATCCATGCGGGCTGCCAGCCCAGGTCGCCGAGCAGGCCGGTGACGGTCTTCTTCGCGTCCTCGTCGTTGCCCGAGACAAAGACGGTCGGTGGGGTGGCCAGGGTTTCGGGAGCGGTCATGACCATGAACAGCATGGTGTTGAGGGTCTTGACTACCTGGGTGTCGGGGAGAGCGGCCTGGAGCTGTTCGGCCAGGCTGCTGCCGGGATAGCACAGGTCGCCGGGCAGGCCGTCACCGGCGTCGTGGGTTGCGTTGGAGACGTCGATGAGGATCTTGCCGGCGAGTTCGGTTCGCAGGCCGGCCAGGCGGTCAAGGGCGCTGTCGCCGGGCGTCGCGTTGATCACGATGTCCGCGGTGCGGGCAGTGGTGCATTGGTCAGTGAAGGACAAGCGCGGGCCTGTGCCTTCGGCAGCCGCTGTGGTCTGTTTCGTCGGGCTCCGGCGGCCGAGGACGACGTGGTGTCCGGCCTCAGAGCTTGCCGGCGAGGTTGGTACCGACGCGGCCGGCGCCCAGGATGCCGATGCTGGTCATGCGGTGATGCTCCCTGCGGTATCGGGGCGGAGAAAAGCGGAGACGTCCGCGGCGGGGCCGACGGTGGTCGAGCGGGAGTGGAAGTCCTTGTTCGGGTCGGGGGTGCGCACGAGGCCGGTGTGGAGGTCGACGATCCCGGCCGGGGTACACAGGGCCTAGGGGTCGGCGTCGAGATATACGGCCTAGAGGACCACGCCGGGCGCGGACTTGGCCTGGGCCAGCAACGCGTTGATCCCGGCCGTGCTCAGGGCCCGGCGCCGGAGCTTCTTGAGCGCCTCGACCGGGTGCTCGCCGGTGGGGTCGGTGGTGGCGAGGTGTTCGCCGATCTCACCGGCGGCCCACAGGACGGAGTCGTCCTCGTCGACCTGCCAGCGGGTGGTGTCCCACCGGTACCAGCCCAGGCCGGGGACGTGGCGGAAGTCGGCCTGGTAGAGCTTGACGAACAGCTTGGCGTTGCCGCAGTCGGTCAGGGAGTCGGCGCGCAGGCCGTGGGCAGTCGCTGTCGATGGGGCTGTCGGCGGCTGTTCGGACGGTGTTGGTGCGCTGGGGCGGCAAAACGGGGGCAGCCTTGGCCATAATCTGCTCGGCCAGGGCCTGGGGGTCGAAGTCGAAGAGCATGTTCCGCTCGCCGCCGGCGGGGCTGGTCACGGGCGGCTCCCGGCGTTCAGAGGACGGCGGGCTCCGGCAGTCATGCCACTGCGGACGATGGCCCGGGCACGGGAGTCCTGCCCGGGGCGGGCAAGGAGAGCGGCTTCCATCAAGCGTTCTCCGCGTCGAGAGCAGAGAGGTGTCCCGCGGCGACGAGGCTGCCGACGGTGTAGGCGGCGCGGTTGAGCTTCTCGGAGAACCCGGTGCCTTCGGCGGCGTCGGCACAATCGCGATCTCGGCGAGGACGGTGGTGAGTACGGCGACAACGGGGTTCTTGGTCCCGCGGGCCACAAGGACAGCCTGGCGGGCGCGGCTCGGTACAGGCCGCGGGGCGGGAACATGGGCGGCGGGCAGGTGGTGAGTGCGCTGGAGCTCCAGAGCGAGCCAGGCCGGGAGCGGCGCGGGGGTCCTCGAACGCGCCGGCCACACCGACATCACCGTCCTCGACGGCGGACCGGCCGACTACGCCGCCGCCCATGGCCAGCAGCTCGCTCAGGGCATGGAGGGCACCCGCTCGTGAACGCGATCGCCACCGCCCCGGCCGACGCCGCCGGGCGGCCCGTACGGCTCGGCCTGTGGGAGTTCACCCTGCTGGTCATCGTCAACATCGGCGTCGGCGGCGTGGTCGGACTGGGACGCACCACCGTCCCGCTCATGGCTCCGAGACCTTCGGACTGACCGCAGGCGGTAACCTCATCGATCGAAGCTCAAAAATCTACGTTGGCGAGAGTAGACATTTGACTTCAGCGTGAGTATGGTTTCTGTCATAGCCCAAGAAAGTCAGCAGGGCCTGGCAGAGACGAACTGCCGGCAAGCAGGATCAGCAGTACAGGTAAGTGCAGTACGCAAGGCGGTGCGGTGGTGGAGTTGCGAAGCCACAGAGGTTGCAGGACGGCGACGGGGCTGACCACCGCACCGGGCGGCCCGCAGTGATCAGGGGCCGCCGCAGGCGAGTCCGCAGTCATGGCAAGAGCGGACGCGCACCCCGCAGTAGCTGGCGTTACGCCGGTGAGCAGTACCCCGAGTGAAAGGCGTCGACTGCGGACGCGCGCACCGGGCGGACCAGTACCCGCAACACCCTAAGCAGTGCAACCGATGAAGGAATGGAGGAACCGAACGCCATCAGGATCGCCCGGGCAGCAGCGTCACGCCCCGGGTACCGCAGGACATCGATAGCGAGGTGGTCTCCGGTCAAGCAACCGCGATCCCCGCACCCCCGACAGCAGCAAGGTCCGGGATGCGGACATGACGAGCCGGCGCATTATCAGGGCCGGCAGATGGTGTAGCAGTTCCTTCGGGGCCCTGGTGCCGTACGGCACCAGGGCCCCTCGACGCGTGCCCCAGGAAGGTGCCGATGACAGCAGACAACGTCTACAACCGACTCGACGACGATGACTACCCCGCCTACACCATGGGCCGGGCAGCCGAGATCACCGGCACCACCCCCGCCTTCCTCAGGGCCCTGGGCGAACACCGCCTCATCACTCCGCTGCGCTCCGAAGGCGGCCACCGCCGTTACTCCCGCTACCAGCTGCGCATCGCCACCCGCGCCCGAGACCTCGTCGACGAGGGCACCCCCATCGAGGCCGCCTGCCGCATCATCGTCCTCGAAGACCAGCTCGAAGAAGCTCAGCGCATCAACGCTCAGTACCGCCGTGCCGCCGAAGCAGCCCAGCCGCCGGCAGCAGGGTGAACCAGCCCGGCGTCTGCGCGGCGACTCCACCTACGGGGCCCGGTCGATCTTCGCCCCCGGCCTGAACATCCTCTCGAACTGGTTCGGCTCACCCCGCACCACCAAAACCGCGTCCGACACCGCTCAGGCCGCGGCACACGTCGCAGACCTGGCTGCCTGCCTGATCTCGTCCTCCAAGGACATCACGACCGCCGACGTCGGCTCCGCCATCCTGGTCCTGGCCACCAAGGGCGCCCTGGTCGGACATTCCCACGTCCGACACTCGGACCTGCTGGCGTACAACAACGCCACCGGTTCCCGACCCCACCACACGGCCCGACCCGGACCCGGCGAAGCGACGCCACGAGTGCCGCACAGGTACGGCGCCCTTCAACCGCTGCCGACCCGCCCAGAGGAGCCAGTCGCACCGCTGCTCACCACGTGAACAAGAGCCCTGCCTGCCGGAATCCCTCCGTACCCTCTCTACCTTGGTCTCGTTGGCCAGGACACGAAGAAGATGGGTGGCGGCGGACGCCCTCAGGCGGGCGTGGTACGAGCCGGCGCGGGTACGCGCCGGCGTGTATCGACAAGCGCGCAGCCGACTGGCCGACCGGCTGTCTCGACGCTCCCGAGCGAGGCCTGTGAGTCACCTCAGCGGCCCCGGCACGCTTCGCCAGCTCGGCCTTCGCCGGGGTCGACGTCGTGCCGATCACCCTGCCGCCGAGATGGGTGATGAGCTGGGTCAAAAGCAGCCCCATGCCACCAGCGGCCGCATGCACGAGCACCGTGTCGCCCCCCTGAACCCGGTAGGCGTCCTTGACGAGATAGTGCGCGGTCATGCCTTGGAGGAGCACGGCGGCGGCTGTCTCGAAGCCGATGTCGTCGGGCAGCGGCACCAGCCGGGAGGCGTCCACGACGGCCCGCTCGGCATACGTGCCGGGAATCTCCACCCAACCGACCCGGTCCCCGACTGCGACGTCAGCGACGCCGGGTCCTACTTCGACGACCGTGCCGGCGCCCTCAGCGCCCGGGGTGAAGGGCAGCGGGAGGCTGTACCGGCCTTCGCGGTGGTAGACGTCGAGGAAGTTGACCCCGGATGCGGCGACCTCCACGATCGCCTCGCCCGGACCCGGCCGCGGCTGGTCCACCTTGGCCTCCTGCAGCACCTCGGGACCGCCCACTTCGTACACCTGTATCGCTCGCATGGCCCTCCAATATCGGCTCATCCCCCACCAACCCCGTTGATGGCGATCCGATTCCCGGCAAGGAGACCAGCCCGCCGCCCCCGCCGAGAGCGGAGACGCCTGCTTTGCACCCGGGTCTGGGACAGGAGACCAAGGCCGTCAAGGGTCGACGAATGCACCACCCGCGCCAGGCGGCTGGGACCGTCGCCCGGTGCGGGTTGGCCACCGGCGTCGGATTCAGCCTCGTTGGTTGAGTGCCCGCGTGAGCTCCCGGTTCGCCGGGCGGGCGGCATCGAGTTCAGCCTGCTGGTCGTCGATCTGGCGGGTCAGTACGATTTCGCGCTGCTCGAGGCGGGTGATGTTGGCTTGCAGCTCGGCGATGTCCGCGCTTGCGCCCAGGCCGGCTTCGCACCATGCCTGCCGCCCGAGATGCTGGGACAGATGGTTCTCCAGCTGCTGTACCCGGCGGGACAGCCGGGAGGCCCGGGCGTTGGCGTTGGCGAGGTCGGCCTGCAGGGTCGCAACGGTGACAGCCGACGCCGATGCATGCGCCCCTTCCGCACCGTGTGAAGGGGCCTGATGGCGTTGTCAGGAACGAGGCCCCGTGCCCCGGGTGTGCGAGAGAAGCGCCGTTGCTCGGATGCGCCTGCCAACGGACTGGGCGGCCGAATTCAGCGGTGCGAGCTGCCGGGACATCCTTCTGCCGCCCCTCCGGCCGCACCCGCGTTCCGTGCGTATGGGCCGCAAGGCACGGGCCCGACTTTCAGATCCCTACCGTTTCTGCGGAACGATCACTGAGGGAGAAAGCATCACCACGGTCCTTCGTCGTCACAAGCCGCCCAACGATCACCTGGGCCGCCTCGTCGAAGAGGCCGCGATGAGCAAAAAGGAGCTGGCGCGATGCGTCAACGAACGTGTGCCGTGAAACGCTCTGTAGACCACCCCTACGAGTGTTGCCAACTGGATCGACCGCGGCATGATCCCCCGCCCACCGATGCCCCAGCACATCCCTGATGTACTGGGAAAACGTCTCGGCCGGATCGTCACACCCAACGAAATCGGCATGAGTACGAGGGACAAGACTGAGGCAGACATCGGCTTGGTTTTTTCCTCGCGACCCTGTGGAAGCCCTGCGCCTGTCTGCCAACTACTGGAGCACCATGAAGCGCCGCACACTCGTCACCGGCGGCCCTTTGGCCATCGCCGCCTACACAACCCCCGTACGGCGGTGGCTGACGAACCCAACAGACGTACCCGAGCCCCGACAGGGTGGAAAGCGCGTTGGACAGGCAGACCTGGACGAACTCTGGCTCGCCTCCGAGGACGCCCGCCGCTGGGACTCCAAGTTCGGCGGCGGCAACTCCATGTCCTCCTCCGCCATCAACTGTCTCCAGAACAAGGCCGCCCCACTCCTGCGAGGCACCTTCACCGAGGCCATCGGAACCGAGTTGTTCTCGGCCACGGCCGAACTCGCGCGAATCGCCGCATGGACCGCTGTCGACATAGGCCAGCATGACGTCGCTCAGCGCCACTTCACCCAAGCTCTGCGCCTGGCCCGCAGCGCTGGCAACGTCGAAGCCTGCTCCTACGCACTGGCCACGATGAGCTTGCACGCGTTTCTTCGCGGACACCCTTCCGAGGCCGTCGACATGGCCGAGGCGCCGGCAACCTCGACGAGGGTCTCCACCTCCGCCAAGCCTCGGACATCCTCTCCCAGGTCCGCTCGACACGAGCCCACGACTACGTACGGCAACTGAGCACCGATGTACGGCCGTGGCAAAGGGACACAAACGTGCAGTCCTTCCTGGCAGAGCTGTCGGCGTAGGCCATCAACGGTCCTCATATCCGACATGGTCAGTCAGACGATCGGTGGGCGGCCGGCGTGCGTCAGCTGCCACACCGTGCGCCACGACATCGCCCGCCGCTCCCCGCGCCGCCGCGCAGACCCTCGGCGAATCCCCTCATCGACGACAAGCCGGCCTTCCTCGACCGGGTCCGGCGCATCCTCGCGCCCTGCGGAGTCTTCTGGGTCGTCACCAAGATCGCCGGCCGCCGCACGACCACCAACCCGACCCTCCAGAAGCGCGGGATCTCACCCCTGGAGGCCGAACTGCTGACGACCGGCTGGTCCTGCGTACGGACCGCCGACCTCAACGTCCTGCGCTGCTACGCCCTGCGGCCCTGCCCCCCGTGAACAGAAGGAAGCATCCGGTGCCAGACATCGAGAACCGCACCCCAGAGGTCTTCTGCGGCTGCCTTGCCCGCTCGGAGCCCGGGGCATTCCTGCAGGAGGAGGCACCGTGGACGCGCTGGCGAACGATCCCCGCTTCGCCGCCGCAACATTCTTGGTGATCGATTTCGAAGGCCTCGCCTCGGCGGGACCGCCTGCCCAGCCGATCGAGGTCGCGGCGCTGGCCCTGCGCCCGGCAGGCGACAGGCCGGTGGATCGGCCGGTTCGAAGAGCTGAGGCGGCCGCCCGCCGACGTTCCTGTTACCGCGCGGGACGTCCAGCTGAAGGGACCCACCAGCAGATGCTCTCCACGGCACGTCCGGCCGCCGAAGTACTGGCGCGGCTCGAAGCCCACCTGACCGCGCCGCCGTACCGGCTGGTCGCCCACCATGCCTCCACGGAGGCCGGGATCATCGGCCGGCAGGCCGAGCACTGTCCCGTGCTCGCGGCGACGCTGCTGCTGGACACGCTGCGTCTGGCCAGGGCCGTGGTGCCCGGGCTCGGCTCCTACGGACTGGACGGCCTGCTCGGCTACTACGGCATCCCCAATCCGGCCGGACGGCACCGAGCGACGCCGGATGTCGAGGTCACCTCCCAGGTGCTGGCCCGGCTCCTGGCCGACGGATACGTGGCTTCGTTCATCTCCTGGGACAGCGTTTGTCGACCGGTTCCGGAGTCAGTCGGTGATCAACGGACCCATGGATGTCGATGAGAAGTGACGGCACTGTCGTGGTCGGGGCGTGGGGGCGGCTCAGCGGGGATCCGAAGCCGTTCGATGCTGAAGAATCTGAGTGCTCCAGGTGTCCACCACGGGACTGCGGCGATAGAAGACGTTCGGCTGTACTGGGTCACACGTCACCAGCAGGATGTCTCCTTGGTCGAGCACAACTTTCTGCTCGACTCGTGTGGGACCTGGCCGACGGATCCGATCGACCTTGAGGTGCAGCGAGTACGAGCCTGGGGGCAAGGGGAAGAAGCGGACCGTTCTGAAGGTTGTCCGATCAACACTGCAGAGGCGACGCCCGTTTGCAGTGACAGACAAGACGCACCACTTGGGCGACATGCTCCGGGGAGGATCACGTAGGTCCGCCTGGAAAAGCAGCCCGGTCAGGCATCGACGGTGGGCCCTGTGGACCAGGTAGCGGGAACGCCACTTCAGTCGACCGTCGAAGACGCTGTTCATCTGCACCGCACTGCTGCCCACTGTGCCTCCATCTGCAAGCTGGTCAGGGCACCTGGCCGCCCAGGCTGGCACGGGTGTGTTGGAAGGAAAAGTGCCCTGACCGGCAGAGGAACTCGCGGAAGACTGCCGACGACAGCGGTGATGGCAGCAGATGTCAGCCGGCCTTGGCGGGTTCCTCGGCCCGTGCTCGGGTGCTGGCGAGGCGGTAGGAGTCAGTGCCGGTCTCGATGATGGTGCCGTTGAAGGTGAGGCGGTCGACAATGGCCGCGCAGAGGCGGGGGTCGGTGAAGGTCTTGGTCCAGCCGCCGAACGACTCGTTGGAGGCGATGGCGACGCTGTTCTTCTGGTCGTAAACCACCAGGTGAGAGGCGTGCAGGATGACCCTCACCCGCTTGCCGATCAGCCGGATGGGGACCGAGTAGCGGTTCGTGCGGACCGGGATCTGGCCGTAGCGGTCGACCCTCGGGGTGAACAGCCGCCCGGTCTCGAACGGCTCCTCCGGCAGCGGCATCAGCAGCCGCTGTTCGAGCGCGAACTCCTAAGCAATGGTCCGGGACCTGGCGCCGATCCTGCGGGCGTCGTCCTGCCGGTCCCACTGCTCGACCATCTCGTTCAGCTCGGCGAGCGATGAGACCTCGGGAACCGGGACGAAGTGGTTGCGGCGGAAGTAGCCGATCTGTCCCTCGACTCCGCCCTTCTCGTGGGCGCCCTCGACGCCCGGGCGGCAGTAGAAGCTTTCGATTCCGCAGTGCGATTTGAAGGCGATCCACCGGTCAGCTTCCACCCTCGCCCGGCTGAGTCCCAGCACCCGGGCGACGGCGGCCTTGAGGTTGTCGTAGCGGACCTTGCTCCGCGGGACCCCGCCCAGTGTCCGCAGCGCGTGGACGTGGCCTTCGAAGAACGCCTCCTGGCCGCAGGAGGCGAACACTCGGTGGACGGCCTTGCCCGAATACGACAGGCGGAAGGAGAACAGGTAGCAGGTCACCAGCTCGCCGGCGAGGCGGATCGTGACGTCGCCGAAGTCGACCTCCGCCTCATGCCCCGGCTGGTGGGTCTGGGGGACGAACGCCTCCAACGGGGCCTTGCCCGACTCGACCAGGATCTCGGGCTTCCGGGCCGCGACGTAGTAGCGGACCATCCCGTAGGAGACGTCGGCGCCGTGTTCCTCGACCAGCCGGTGGAAGATCCGGGTGACCGTGTGCCGCTGCTTGCGCGGCGCGTCCAGGTCCGCCCGCAGGATCTCGTCGATCACCGGCTTGTAGCGGTCCAGCCCGGTCGCCCGCGGCGGCAGCTTCTTGCGCGGCTCCGGCCATGACGAGTCCAACGCCTTCCGCACCGTCCGCCACGTCACACCGTGCTTGCGCTCAAGCTCCCGCATCGACATGCCACCACGGTGGTCACGCCGGATCGCCGCGTACAGCTCGACCTTCGACATCCGCGGCATGACCAGCACCTTTCACCAGGAGCATCCCGATGCTGCCCTGGCAAGAACCTTGGTGCCTCCCAAACTCGTCGACATCACCCATCCGTGGAACAGGGCGCCTCCCAAACCCATCGACAGGTGACGTCACTACTGCTCGATAAAGCCAGATACGCCAACGGGCACTGGAGCACCCTCCTCGAACTGGACGCGGCCGCCGGATTGCAGCCCAACCGACGACCGGCGCCTGAAGCGGAGCAACATGCCCTTTTCTGAATCAGAAGCTGTGCCACATCGTCTTTCCGCAGGTAGCGGCGATATGAGGCTGGTTGTTGATCAGGGTTGCCGTTCGGTTGGGCGCCCATGGACGCCCAACCGAACGGCAGTTGGAGATCGTCAGGCCGCTTCCGCAAGAGGGGCGGGGAGCGGCTCAACGCGGCGGTTTCGGCGTGTCATGAGGGTGATGAACACCCACTGGACGTCAACGTCAACTCGGGTAACCGATCGTGGCGTTGCCCTTGACCCACTCGTAGTCGTGCAGCTTGTTCAAGTAGAAGTAGTAGGTGCCGTCGTCGTGAGCCGTGAAGAACGCCCTCTTCCCCCTCTCGCACGTCAACGTGTGCCCCTCCAGCTTGATGTCCGACCCGATCACCGAACGCCGCAACTCGACGTAGAACGTTTCCCGCTCCCGGCACCAGGTCACCGTGAAGGATGTGGAACCACGCTTCTGCTTCCAGGTAGTGGTCTCCATCTCCCGCTGGAAGCTGAAGGAGATCTTCTTGTCGGTACGGCCAGCGGCGCCGGCCGGCCCCGTCTGCACAACGACGAGCGACGCCGTACAGAGAACAGCGGCCACCACACGGCCCATGGTCGAACGAAGCACGTGATTTTTCCTTCCGGAATGCCAGGTGTGCGATCACTCTCACAACGACGGGAAGACGCGGCTGGTGACGAGTAGCCGTCCGTAGACACGACAAGCCCTGGCCTGCTCAAAAGCCACTCGACTTGTCATGTAAAGACCTGACACAGGCACTCAGCGTCCCGGCAGGGATGACGCGATGCGGCCAGCCTCTTCAGGGCCGGTTCCCGCAGAGCCGACCGTGCCAGACACCTGCCCAAGGTCGTTGACCAAACTGACGCGAGATAGGGTAACTACCCATAACCACGCCGGTGTTCACCGTGGCGGTGGCGGCGGCACCACCTGCACCCCCGGACGCAGCCGAGGACGTCGCGCGGATGCGTCGCGCGTTCGCGGCCGCGGCCAACGACTTTCAGGTCGCGCCGTCGGGCCGGGAGGTACGCGGGTGGCAAGGCCGCACGCTCGGACGGCGTGCCAGCACGAACTGGCTTCGCCTCGTTTGCGCTCCGTCAGACAGAGCCGGTGGACGACTGTGGGAGGGCACCGCCCTCGCGGACACTGCCGTGCCGCAGTTGGTGCCGCGCCCCCGGCCGCACAACCTCCTGGACTGGACGTTGCGGCGCGTACGCGTACCGGGCCGAGCTCACCGAACTCGTCACCACCCCGGCAGTCGTCGCCGGCAGCCCCGTACTCGACCGCGATCCCGGGCTGCTGGATGCCTGGTGGCGAGACCTGCGCGCAGCATCGCGCTCGCTCGCAGAGGTGCCGACCGACCGTGAGGCCGTGCGGCACTCCCGGATCGACCGCAACTTCCGCCGCTTCGTGGGCATCAACCCGCCAAGGGTCAGCGACCGCACCACCGGTCACGCGGACCTGCACTGGGCCAACCTCACTACCCCGAATTTGATGGGGCAGGCACACGGCGAGCGTGCCGGGCGGACGAGGACCCGCGATCACCTAGCCGAGCGGCTCGGCCCCGCGCTACCCCAAGGGCCTGGCTGCCCGCATCCACCTCGTCGCCACCGACCCCGACTTCCGGCGTCTTGGGCTCGCCCGGGCCACCGTGTCCGCGCTGCTGGACCACCTGACACGGGACGGGGGTCCCCCTCTTCGAGCTGCACGCGAGCAAGGATGCGGCCCCGCTGTATGAGGAGTTCGGTTCGCGAGCGAGCTGGCCCTGATGCGGATGACCAGGCTCTCCCCCGCGCCCGGGGAGGGAAGGGCATGAGCTCGACATGGCTGCCTCCCGAGGAGTACGCGGCGACGCTGCAAAGGCCACCGTGCTCGGCAGGGTGTTCTTCACCGACGAGGACGACCGCCCGGTGCACCTGCGCGCCGTCTACAGCGCGGAGCATCCCTGGCAGAGGCCGGGCGGTACGGCCGATCCGGGCGAGCGGCCGTGGGACACGGCCGTCCGCGAAACCGCCGAGGAGACCGGGCTTGTGGTGCCGGGCCCGCCGCGCCTTCTGGCGGCGGTTTTCGGACTCCCCGGCGCGGCATGGCCGTTTGCGACCTCGGGCCTCGCCTTCGACGGCGGCCAGCTCTCGGACCGACAGATCGCGGGCATCACCCTCGCGCCCGACGAGCACGACGAGGTCCGGGTGCTGCCGCTTGAGGGCTGGCGGGGGCTGATGCCGGAGCGGGACTTCGCCCGGTTGACCGCCGTCATGGAAGCGCGCCGCACAGGAGTGGCAGCCTACTTCGACACCTGGGACTGGGACGGGTGACCGCCGGGCCGGCACCCACCGGCCCCAAACCAACTGAACTGACCTTGTCGTGTGAGGAGATGACGGATGTATGTCGTGCGATCCGAGTGGGAGAAGCACTATGCCGACGGGAGGGGGTTCCGGCAGATCAGCGACGACGAGCGGGAGCTGCTGACCCGGCGCGTCGCGGCCCCCGAAGGTGGCGGCCGGGCGCTGGACGCCGGCTGCGGAACCGGCGACCTGGCCCTGTTCCTCGCCTCGGTCGGGTACGAGGTGGACGCGGTCGACTTCGCCGACAGCGCTCTGGCCCGCGCACGCGAGGAACACAGCGAAGTGCCGGGGGTGCGGTGGCTGGCCTTGGACCTGGAGCAGGACGACTGGGCCGAGCTGAACGAGAAGGGGTACGACCTGATCGCGCTGCGCCTCGTCGTCCCCTTCATCAAGGACAGGGCCAGGATTCTGCACGCGCTGGGCTAGCGGCTGCGGCCCGGCGGCAAGCTGCTGATCATGACGCCGACCGCCGGATCGATGCCGGTCGACACGCGCGGGGTCGCCCTCGACGAGGAGGAGCTCGCGCTAATCGCGTCGGGCTGGGAACGGTGTGTGCGGGAGGACCTGGACGGGCTGGTGGTGCTCACCCTGCAAGGGTCGTGTCACAGCGCCACGCGCGCGGTGGAGCGTCGGCTCCCGCCCGCCAGGCCGGCGATGACTGCGGCGTGCGCGGTGGTCACGGACGAGACCGGACGCGTGCTGCTGGGCTCTTCCCTGCGCGGGCATGGTCTTTGCGGTCAAGGCGCGGAAGCGGCTCCGGCTCGTCCTGGGCCGTGATGGTCTGCAGGTCGCCACGCATCCGGGTCGCTTTGGACCGGTCGGCGCAGAACTCCAGGAGTTCCCCGCGTCGTGTCGAGGTAAGGGCCGGCCTTTGCCGTGCTCAGGGGGTGGGACGCGCAGTGCGTAGCAGGACGGCCGCGCCGATGGCCGGAACGGTGAGCGAGAGCACCACGATAACGAGCCGCGCCGTATGAGTGACATGGAGGGTGTGAGGGAGGCCTCCGATGATCACCAGCATGGGAACCGCCGTCGTGGTGACTGTGCCGATCACTCTGCTCCGCTGCTCCCAGAGCGGCGAGTCCCACAGCATGATCAGCGAGGCCAGCAGCAGGAACAGCCCCACGACGATGTTGAACAGGAACATCGGCCCGGCCACGGTCAGCATGGCGAGGGTGGGCCAGGCACGCCTGGGCGGCTGGCCCGCGACCGTGGTCGTCGGCCCGCCCTGTGCGCGGCGTGGCGCGGGCGACCCCTCGGCGAGCGCGGACGCGGCCACCGTGTGGGGGTCGCCCAGGTCCGCGAGGACCTCGCGCAGCTGCTGCTCGCCCTCGGCGCCGCTCATTTCGATGTGCTCGCGCAGATTCGCCAGGAGCTCGGCCCGGCGCTCGGCGGGCAGCTCGGCCGTCTCGCGCGCGACGGCGTCGAGGTAGGCGGCCACGAGTGGATGGTCGATGGTGTTCATGAAGGTTCCCCCTATTGTTCGCTCGGCGCCGGCTACCCGATGAGCTGTTTCGCCGCCTGGCGATACTGCTTCGACCGATCTTCCGTCAGTTCCCACAGAGTAGGCACACCGTCCTCTCGCATCCGGGCTTCCGCCTCTTGTTGGCACATCGCTTCGAAGCGGATCAGGCTGTCGAAGTGGCCGATTCGGACGGCGGTCGGCCAGGATGCCGCCGCCTTCGAGGCGAACTCCAACGTCTGCGCCGCCGCAAGGTTCTGCTGCTTCGGCCTGGCCAGCACCACCGTGCCGAACACCAGAGAGGACCATCCTTTGACGAAAGGGTGGCTCGCCAGACCTGCCGGATACCTGGCATCCAGGGACCAGCTCTCGGCGAAAGCAGAGTCGAGCAAGTCGTCGTCGAGTCCTCGACCGTCAAGAAACGCCGTGATGTTCTCCAGCCCCGCCATGATCGGGTAGTAGTGGTCAAGCAGGTCAGATCGAACGGTCAGTACCTGCGCAGCTCCGCCGAGCCGGATGGCTGCGGCACAACACAGCGCCACCCCCGCCGTGTCAAACGTCTCGTCCACGAGCCCCCGCCCCCTGCCCAGCCGCCGATGCCCCCCGGGCACGATAACCGCAAGAGCACCACAAGAAGCGACGATACCGTCGGCGCCCCGCCCGTGACCGGCCTGCCCGGCATCGACGAGGGGGCCCAGCGCCTTCACGCCGCCGCGCACGGCCAGCTCCCGAAGAAGAAGACACCCGCCCAGCGCCGAAGCACACCACCACCTGCCGAAGAGCCGGCCCCGCCGTACGCCGACTACGCCCGGTTCCTGCACTCCCACCTCAACGGTGGAGAGCTCCTGCGCCGCCTCCAGCCCGGTGTGTACCCCGGCCACATGGAGCCCGCACCTTCGCTTGGGAGCAACTGACCGATTTCAGGCCGTACCGCCTCTGGCCAGGACCCGGAGCGGTGAGTCATGATCGCCGTCCCACTCCCCAAAGCACGTACGGAAGGGGCGGTGGAATGAGTGACGGCCGCAGAACGGTGGCGACGGTCGTACGCGTAGGCCCGCAGACGACGCTGGTCGCCCTGTCCGGCTGGTACCGCGGTCAGGTCCTAGCAGCGGTCAAGACCCGAGAACTCACAGCCGCCACAGGTGCCACGTTCCGACCCGGCAAGCGTCTCC
This sequence comes from Streptomyces sp. NPDC003943, assembly GCF_053605265.1. Lineage (NCBI taxonomy): Bacteria > Bacillati > Actinomycetota > Actinomycetes > Kitasatosporales > Streptomycetaceae > Streptomyces > Streptomyces sp. NPDC003943. The sequence continues at coordinate 27,099 of NZ_JBSGIW010000031.1, forward strand.
TCGATTCTGACCTGGCTATGCATGGCTGCGAGGCCGTCTGACCGCCGTCCGTCGAATACCGCTCCAGGCGAGTGTTCACGGCTGGCACCAGGCCGCACGGCGACTTCCGAGGTTCTCCCGGACCACAACCTGGAGCAGCGGGCGAAATCTGATCTCACCCGTCCGCCGGGACCGTGGAAGACTCGGCTACGCGGACCGCTCACCGTCGTACTCCACAACGTCGCCCGGCAGGATCAGCAGCCCGGGCTCGCCGTCTTGCCAGGCGAGGCCGATCCGACGCACCTGCACCGCCGGGCCCCGCGCGCCGACCATGACGACGGTGGGGTCGATCTCCCGGCCGTGCTCGGCCAGCCACCGCTCCAGGGCCGCAGAGTTTTCGCTGCTCGCCGCCTGCGGCCACTCGAACGTGCTCATCGCCATCCCTCTGTATCTCGTTGCCGGCTTCTTCGCCGATCGTGCCACGGCGCACCGACATGTCCGTGGGCTCGCAGGGGCCCCTACACGGGTTGGGCCGGGCATGATGAACACGTGCCGAGCTATGTGCCCTCCCCTGATGAAGTGGCCGCCGCGATCACCGAGAAGGGCGGGTGGACGAGGAAGCAGCTCGCGGAGTGGGGCATCCCCTCTCCGCCGCCGCCGGGCTGGCGAAGGTACCTGGAGGCGAAGTGGCGCGGCGAGGACGTTCCTGATCTTCCCCGGGACGAGCCCGACCAGGACGCCCTCTTCTAGCCGCAGCCCACCATGCGGGGCCGGTCTGTCACCGGTTCGGGATCACGCCGTCCATGAAGTCTTCGAGGTGGTCCCGTCAGTTGCGGCGCCCTTCAAGCGGAGGCAGCCCGGCGGCCACGCTCGCATGCCAGACACCTCAGGCGCTTAGGAAGTCAAGTTCGCTGCGCTGAGTCCGTGTGTAGCCTGTCAATCCGTTCGAGAGCAAGCGGGGGCGGATGGTGTCTGGCGGGCCGTGGACGGGCGATGACCGTGGCCACAACAACGAGGTTCACGAGCGTTGGCTGCCTCTGCTGAACAGGTCGACCGGAACGCCCGACTATCCGGACGAGTGGTACGACGAGCAGTGCGGCGGATGCCGGTTCTGGGTCGCGCTGAGCGGCGAATTGGGGCGGAACTGGGGAGCCTGCGCCCATGCCGAGTCGAGGTTCGACGGGCAGGTGCGGTTCGAGCACGACGGCTGTCCCTGCTTCGCGGCCCGCGCAGACGGCTCGTTCAGCTGACTGCAACTGCTGGACGATGGTCCGTACACAGCCAGCTAGCCGGTGACCCTGTAGTAGAGGGCTGTCTCGCCGGTGGTTTCGCTGAGCTGCTGGGCCATCTCTTCGACGATCAGTTCGGCGGCTTCTGGCGAGACAGCGCCCTCGACGTATACGGCCCACTTACCTGCGAGTTCCCACGAGACCGAGACCGGGGTTGCTCCGGTACGGAAGGAATGATCGTCCTCTGCCTCGACCGGCTCGCAGAGCAGTGAGCGAGGTTGGAAGAGGGTGGTGTAGTCGGTCCCAGGCGTCGCGGGCCAGTCGTTCCCGCTGGGGGTGCTGATCGTGTACTCAGCGTCGACGGGAACATGCGGACGCTCTTGAGTGGAGGACTCGGCGGGTTACCGTGCGAAGTCGTTATCGGCTCGTTACCGTCCACCACCCATGGGGCGGGATACCTGGCGTGACATCCAGTGCACCGAACGACGAATGGCCCGATCTGGACCGTCGTCGTCGAAGTGGAAGCCGATCCGTCGCATGACGTCGAGGAGTTCGTCGGGCTCGGTGCCCCAGCGGTCCTCCGGAAACATGGGGTCGAAGCACAGCCGCAGCACCTGCTTCTCCGCCCAGAGGAACGTGCCGACGCCGTTGATGTTGACGAAGTGGGATACCCAGCTCGCCCCCGCGGAGGCTGGCAGTGCCTGTTCCTCGGTGACCCCGAGGTAGCCTTTGGGCTCGATCAGCAGCGTCCAGGTGCCCACCGTCGTCATGGCGACCAGCTGCCGGTCCTCCTCGTCGTACTGGGCGAAGGTGGCGTCGACGACTGCGGCTATGCCCTGCAGGGGCGCCTCCGGTCGCCCTTCGAGCCGGGACATCAGCTCAGCGGGCGACAGCCCCCGTACCAAGGTGAAGCAGTACGCCTCGGCGATGTCTGGAAAGTCGTTCTCGAACCACGCGTAGTCCGCTGCCGTCTTCGTCATGCCGCCCATCCTCGCCCCTGCGTCCTACAGCGGCGGTGGCCCGTTCGTCGGCCGAGTGGGAAAGATCTCCGTCGGTTTGGGAAGCGATCTTCGTACGCCTCCGGAGTGCCTGGTCAGACGCACTCGTGAACACCCCGAGCGAGGCCGGCCCGCGACCACGGCATGATCCGCCGGACATGACGAACAGGGTGCCTACGTGCAGGCCCATGCCTCGGTCTCGTATCTGAAACTCGCTGCGCTCGTGGAGAGCTGACCTTCGGCCTCCGGGAACACCCGTAGCCGGCCACACGGCGTTGTCGGTGGCGCGTGGCACGATCGGTGAAGGACCCGTCGACGGGATGCAGGGGGATGACGATGAGCACCCTCGAGTGGCCCCGGGAGGCCGGCCGTGACGAATCCGCGGCTCTGGAGCAGCTGGGCACGGCTGGGAGGTCGATCCCACGGTGTTCATGGCCGGCGCTCGCGGCCCGGCAGTCCAGGTCCGCCGAATCGGCGGCGCGTGGCGAGCCGGGGCTGCTGATACTGCCGGCGAGGTCGTGGAGTTCGACGGACAGCGGATACGGATCGCCTCCCGCCCGGTGGCGGGCTCGTCGGCCCCGTAGGGCTGTGAAAGGGCGGGGGCGCGTCGGCGTGGGCATACAGGCGAGGTGGTGAGGTCCCGGGTCTTGACCGGCGCCAGGATCTGACCGCGGCACCAGCCCCAGTTTACTGAACTGCCCGTTCGCGATGGTCTGCGGCTGGCAGGCTGTGGCGGGTGAGGGTGACTGGCTGCGTTCCACCCCGGGCGCGGCTGACCCCGCGCCTCCGTCCCGCCCCCGCTGCTACCCGCCCGGGCAGCAACCCAGCACTCTTCTCTCCTGGAGCCGTCACCCCATGAGCACACCCCGCCCGCACCGTCGGCACCGTCCTGGCCGCACTGCGCCCACGGCGCCGACCCCACCGATCCCGTCGGCTGTCGCGGCGTCCATGTCCCTGGCCACACCGCCTGCCTCGCCCACCTGACCGAGACCGACCGCGATACCTACCTGGCCGGTCTGACCCCCGGCGCCGACATCGACCACAGCGGGCGTCGGCTCCTTCTCCGTCTACCCGAGTTCACCGAGACGGAGGGCATCCCTTATCTCGCTGAGCTTCGCGGTCATGGCCGGGGTCTGCTCCCGCGCTTGTTCAGCGAGTCGGAGGGCGTCGTCAATCTCGCTGAGCTTCCCGGAGGACAGGACGGCCGCCCGCTCTATCAGGTCGTCCCGGGACACAGTGGTCAGCCACGTGCACGGGGTGAAGCCTGGACGCGGGAACGCGAGCCGCAGCACGCCTTCGAACGGCAGTCCTTCACCGGCGCCGACCGTCACTTCGATGCCCAGACCGCTGATGTCAACGCCCGCCGAAGCGACGACCTGCATCACCCGGATCCCGGACGTGTCGTCTCCCGACAGCAGTACGACCAACCTCCGCTCGTCGAACTGGACCCACCAGACTTCGCCATGTTGCACAAGTCCTCCAGACACACGACGGCAGACAGACGCTGCGCGACCCTGCTCGGGCGAGCCAAGTGGGACGCCGACCAGGTCCGCGACGACGTGCGGGCCTACGTGGTGGAGTATCTGCGGGACGACCAGGCGGTTCTGGTGGTCGACGAGACCGGCGACGTGAAGAAGGGCACCGACACCGTCGGTGTCCAGCGCCAGTACACCGGCACCGCGGGCAGGATCGAGAACGCGCAGGTCGCCGTCTATCTCGTCTACCGCGAATTCGGTCTTGTCAGCGAGTCCGGCGGCCCGGCCGCGGTCGGGGTTCGAGGTCCAGGAACGCGGGACGTACAGTTTCCGGTCTACCGCGGTGTGTCCGCAGCGGCCGGGCGCGGTGCTTCAACCGCTTGAAGCAGTGGCGTGGCATCGCCACCCGGTACGACAAGACCGTCCAGTCCTACGAAGCAGCCGTCACCCTGGCTTCACTCCTCATGCGGGCGTGACCTCACGCCCGTCTCCTGTGGTGCCGCCGAGGAGACGACCGATCAACGCGTATCGAAACCCAGCCGATTAGGTACATCGCCCATTGTGCAGAGCGCCGTGACCTGCTCCTCTAAACGGCTCAGGGCGTCCGTGAGGGAAAGTTGATCGATCCGCTCAAGATAGAGGGTGTGGACATGAGCGCCGAACTCTCCCAAGGGTTGTTCAAGAACGACATCGACCTTGGCTTCAACGATGCACCCAGTTGAGGTGATGGTCACACCTGCCGAGAACCGCAGCTCACTGACATCCGAATCGCCCTCCGCGAAGAAGCCGAAGCAGTGGTGGGTCCTCAGTTCAGGTCCCACAGCATGTTTTTCGATCAAGATGGCAGGCACCAGCCCAGACTCATCGCCGAAGTCGTAGGCGATGTGGAGCTGAGTGGTGAAATCGTCCAGCTGCTTGTGCAGCCGATGCATCGTGGTCAGCAAGAGAGCCGTGCTTGCGGCATCGTCCGCGCCGGTGACGTTCAACATCGGTGGATCATCGCCCATGCACAGCAGCGCTGACACGTGGGTTTCGCTCACCAGGCCGCCTCGTCCTCCACACCCTTCGACCCCCGGCCCATGGTCCGTTTTGACGACACGGCCTAGGTAAATTGACTCGCAGGGTTGTTGACGCGGCTGATCGGAGGCTTGCCTTCGAGTACGTCCTGCCCGCCAGGCCACAGAGGCAGAGCTCCGCCGGCTCCACGACGAGATTCCCACCCGTCCGGGCTTCTGGGCCAAGCACCTGGAAGGCTCCTACGCGGACATCACGTCCCTGCGCGCCGTCGCCGGCATCGGAACTCCGTGGCTGTTCTGCGACCACTTGCCACCGCGAGTTGATCTGGGACACCCACTGCAACAGCCCGCACACCCGCTGGATCCTCAGGAACCACGGAATCACCCTCACCGGCCCCCAGGTCACCGACCTCGTCGACGCAGTGCCATCCCAGGCCCTGCGCGAATCGATGCGTGAGATGCTGCCGGGCCTCATTGCAGACCTGCGGATCTGGGCCCGTGCGCGCGAAACCCTCGCCACGCGCTGGCGCCCCCTGCTCACCCAGGTGATCCAGGACCGGGAGCTGGGCTGGGACCCGACCGACCCGCCACGACCGGGCAGCCTCGAAGCGATGTACGCCTTCGGTGCCTACGCAGAGTCTTTCGCCAGCTGAACGGAGCCGGGCCCGGCCGAACCCCTCCCGTCAAGGACGCGGGCCGGCAGCGCCCGGGTCCCCGAAACCCGCCGCCTGACCAGCACACTACTCAGCCCGCCCCGCCCATCACAGCCCTGCACGCACCCCTGCACGTGATCGAACCGGGCGCAGAAATGACCACCGAGCTTCGGCACGCACGCAGCCACTACCCACAGCAGCTCGCCTTCCCCCAGTGCGCAGACGGTGAAGTCGCACCCGAGCACCAACCGGTGCCAGGAGCCCGGGAAGCCGCGACGAAGGCACCTGCTCGGGCAGTTCGGGGGCTCGGAGTGACCGGCCACTGTTCCCAGGACCAACGGCCGGGCCTTCGCGCGGGGGCGGCATCAGGTCCACGGGGCGTCTGATCCCCCCGGTTCCGCTGGATTCGTACAACCATCCGCGCGCTCGAGAGTCATGCAAGGCGAGCGCGCCCGCAGGCGTGTTCGTTCCGTTTCCAGGGGGGACCCACATGACTCGCCACATATCCCTGCGCGCCCGCGCACTTCCGGCCGTGGCTGCCGCCGGCATGCTCCTGCCCGCCGTCGCGGGCGCGGCGCCCGCTTCCGCCGCCACCGCGCCGCAGGTCAGCTGCACGTCCGGCAAGGCCGGGCTCGCCGCCAAGCTGCAAAGGGACATCACCGCCGCCCTCGCCACGCGCACCGGCACCGTCGCCGTCGGCCTGCGCGACCGCTCCACGAACACCACCTGCACCCTGCGTGCCACGACCTCGTACGACTCTGCCAGCGTCGTGAAGGTGACCGTCCTCGCCACGCTCCTGTGGGACGCCAAGAAGACCAACCGGTACCTGACCTCACGCGAGGCCGACCTCGCCACCGCCATGATCACCAAGTCCGACAACGCAGCCACCACCACCCTGTGGAACCAGCTCGGCATCACCAAGGTGAAGGGCTTCCTGGCAGCCGCCGGCATGACACGGACCGTGCCGGGGTCCGGCGGCTACTGGGGACTCACCCAGATCAACACCACCGACGAGCAGCGACTCCTCTCACTGGTCACCGCCAGGAACACCGTCCTGAGCGACAACTCCCGCGCCTACATCCTCAAACTCATGGGCAACGTCATCACCTCACAGAGGTGGGGAACCCCCGCCGGCGCACCCTCCTCCGTCACCGTGCACGTCAAAAACGGCTGGCTCCAGCGCGCCACCCGCGGCTGGCGCGTACACAGCATCGGCACGTTCCAGGGCAGCGGCCACGACTACACCATCACCGTGCTCACCGACGGCAACAGCACCATGACCTACGGCGTCAACACCATCCAGGCCGTGGCCAAGGTGATCCACCGGGACCTCATCCCGACCGCATCCACCGCCACCCGCTACACACCCACCACCACACCCAAGGAAGCGTACGTCGCGGCACCCCACAACTGACGCCCAGACCACGCACGAGACGGCGAACGGGGGCACACCGGCCGGACCCTGCCCAGCACCGTCCCCCTACAGCTCGCGGTGGCGTTTCTCGCGCGCAGCCAGCGATGACGAGCCACCTCTCGCCATCGACACCGAGCAAGTCCGCGAGAGAAACGGGCTCCTGATCGTGCCCTACAACTCCGAGCAGTACCTCGCCTCGGGCGATGCGAGACAGCAGCTGGTGGACTGCTGGCCCATCCTCGCCGACCTTGAACGCGGAGACGTGCGCTTCGGGACCCTGGACGAGCGGCATCTATGGAAGAACCCCAGCACCTGGCGAGGCTACTGCTCTCCCACAACCACAGTTCCGGGACAGCCGTCAGACCCGGCCTCCGACACAGCGGCAAGCGGTCAACGTCCGAAGGACAAAGTCCAACCCGCCAAACTTCGGTGAGCCGGGTCAGCGTGCCGCTGACCGAAGACACCGGCCGGCCCTGGTAAGTCCCTTACACAAGCGTCATCCACCTGGAATGACAGCCCTCCAACCCCACAGCTCGCCGCTCACCGCGCCGCGCGGGCCATCCCGCTCCCCCTGCCACCATTGCCGAGTGAGTTCGATGAGCCGCGGCACCGTGCGGCTGGGGTTGCCACGCCGCAGGGACCGGTACGTCAGGTCTCCCCGGCAGCGGTCCGGTTCATGCGCCCGCACCGGGCCCGAGTCGGCCGCACCGGCGCCATGCCAGCAGCCATCCGGCCTGCATCGCCGCGTCCAGCAGGTAGGTCGGGCGAATCCGTCCCATCGGCACGTACACCAGGTCGACGGTCAGCAGGGTCACGGCCGTCCCCAGGCCCGTGCGGCGGGCCTGGCGTGCCGTACCTGGCGTGGCCGGGGTGAACAGCATGCTCCAGCCTGCCGTGCCCAGCAGCCCGGCCGTCGTGCGCTGAAGCCAATCCTCTGACTTGGTTCCGAAGACCCACTCGAAGCTGCGCAGGTGCAGCAGCGGCCAGCCGCCGCCGACCAGTTGAACAGCCCCTGGGCCCGCGCTACCAGCACCGGGTTCATCTCTGCCTCCTCGCAGTCGGCCGCACCGGGCGGGAGACGCCAAGGCGGACCTGACGCCGTGGGAGAAGTGCACGAGCGGCTCCTGCGCGGGCGGCGGCAGCCCGGCCGCCAGGGTGAGGGTCTCCTCGAAGCCTTCCAGTCGCGCCGCGCGTAGCGGCCAGGGCTCGTGCTCGACGGGCGTCTGCCAGAGCACGCCGGAGCGCCGTGTGTAGGCCCGCCATCGCGACGTCAGCCACACGTCCCGCCGGGTCGGCCGGACCGGCTCGCCCGGACGCGCCACGACGCGATACCGCGGCCCGCCGCGTTCCCGCGACCCGATGTAGGTCAGGACATCGCCGCCGCGCGACAGGGTGAGTTGCGCGAGGTGGTAGGGCGCGCCGACCGTACGGGCGGCCAGCATGACCGCGCAGTTCACGTCGATGGACAAGAACCACAGCCCGTCCCTGCCGTCCGGCCCGTGCACGTAGGTGCGCAGGTTGGTCTCCTCGAAGGAGGGGAGGGCGGCGGGAAGTCCCGGCGGTCGCACGCCGGCCATCACGAATGGCGTGAGGCTCACCCACGCCCACCGTTCGTGGGTGTCCACCGCGAGCACCTCCGGCAGGAGGCGCTGTACCTGGTCGGGTGGGTACGCCAAGTGCACGAACGTCTGGGTGAGCCAGCCGCCGCACAAGACCGGCAGATACACGCGCTGCTCCGGCGTATACGACACCACCACGCGACACCGAGTTCCCGGGAACTGCGCCTCGAAACTCCGTGCGCGCCGATGCTGATGGACAGGGGTCTCTCACTCGTCGCGCCTCGTCGCGAAGGAAGCGCGCTCGCCGCGGGCCGTTGGGCTGCGGCTGGCGCTCCGACGCGGACGCGGCGGCCCAAGGTCTGCGGCCTGTCGGCCGCCGTGCGCTGTCATGACCCGCCGGCCCACCCGTCCCGCGCCACGGTCGTCACCTCCAGGCGCCAAGTGCTCCCCGGGAGCTCCCCGGGACACCGGCCTGACGCCTCTGTGACCTCGCTCGGCTGCGGGATTTCACGCACCGCCGCCCAGCGGCCGCGCCGGCTGCTCCTCCTGGACCACCGCCCCGTACGTCGTCGTACGTCGTCGCCGCACGCCTCGGCACCGCCTCAGCCCCCTGCCTCCGTCGCCGCCGTGGCCGCATCGCGACGAGCGTACGGTGACCGGGCACGATCGCACTGGAAGAGTTCGCGCCAGGCATTGCGGCACGCTCACTCGTCTCTCCCCGAGTCGATGGCCAGCCCGACTCTGGGGCCCGGGGCCTCGCCGAAGGACCGTTCTCCTGGCCCGGGCGCTGACCGGGACGCCTCCGCGATCCGCACACGCGCCCTCGGTAGCCCGCGCCCAGCCAAGCGATTCAGAACCAGGGTCCGGCCCCGTCGTCGGTCTACTCGCCGACCGGCACGTTCGACTGTCACTCTTTGTAGGCAATCGCACACTCAGAGCGAAGGAGAGGCGTGTCGTGTCGGGCGATATGGCGTGCGGGTGCTAAAGAGGCGCCCGCGTGTCGTGCCGGTGGATGCGTCCGCCAGCGGAAGGAAGTACTCCCATGAGGATCAGCGTCATATCCTCCACCGCGCTCATAGCGGCCGCGGCCACCGCCGTCATCTGCGCGCCGCAGGCCCTCGCCGCCGAGCTCAATGACCAGGACCGGGTGTTCATCAAGGCGGCGCACCAGGGCAACCTCGCGGAGATCGCCTCCGGGCAGGACGCACAACAGCATGTGACCACCTCGTGTGCGAAGGCCGTCGGCGGCGTGCTGGCGCGCGATCAGGGAAAGCTGGACGCGGACGTGACAGCGCTGGCGAAGAAGCTCAGCGTGCCCCTCCCGGCACAGCCGGCGCTGGAGGATGAACAGAAGCTGAAGTCGGTCCAGGCCAAGGCCGGTACGCCCATGTACGACGCAGCCTGGCTGGACGCCCAGGAGGCCGCGCACAACAAGACCCTGGCTCTGATCGACCAGGAGCTCCGGGCCGGGAAGAACAGCGAGGTCTTCGCGGCGGCCCAGTCCGCCCGCCCGGTCGTCGCCATGCACCTGGACCTGGTGCGCGGCGGCACCCGCCATGCCGCGAAGGCCCCCAAGACCGTCCGCGCGGGCAGCGGCGGGCAGCTCGCAGCTGCCGCCGACAGCCGTGAAGTGATCGGTACGGCGGCTGTCGCCGGCGGGTTCCTTCTCGCGGCCGGCGGCGGATGGTGGTCCGTACGATCACGCCGCCGCGCTACCGGCAGGAGCTGACCGGACATGTCGCGAACACACCGTGCCGGCGCCGTGACCGTGTTCGGCGCCGGCACGGTGCTGATGACGGCGGGCCGGGTACTCCTCGACGTCTCCCGGCCTCCGGAGAACGAGGGAACCCTGCCCGCCGCCGTCTCGGCCCCCGCGCGGACGCCCCCGTACCCACCCCCGGTGGCCGTCTCCGGCGGCTCACCCCCTGCGGCCGTCGCCGTCGACGGGCCGCACCGGCTGCACGCCGCCGTCAGCGCCGTGGCAGCCACACGCGACGGAGACCTCACCCTGCCCCAGGACGGCAACCACGTCGGATGGTGGCCCTGGGCGCCACCCCCGGGTCAGCCCGAGGCACCGTCCTGCTGGCCGGACACGTCGACACCGTGGCCGGACTCGGCGCCTTCGCGGAACTCCACGACCTCGACCTCGGCACCCGCGTCGAGGTGACGGGGGCTGACGGCCGCATCCACACGTACCGGATCACGGCGCGTCGCACCTACTCTCGCAGCGCGCTTCCAGCCGACCTCTTCTCCGCGAACGGAACGGCCCGCCTCGCCCTGCTCACCTGCTCCGGCGACTACGACTCCACCACGGGTCACTACGCCGACAACCTCGTCCCCTACGCAACTCCCCTCCCAGCGACCTGACAGCAGCCGACAGGTCACCACCGCCACCACCCTCATCGAAGCAGCACCGCCCTCAGCGCCCGGCTGGTCGCCGCTCCCCGGCAGGTGCCGACGAATCGCTGTCCTTCGCGGAGAAGAACGAGCCAGCCAATGGCAGCTGCCAGGAGGCACCGCGGTGACCCAGAATCGATCTTGGGCAATGGCCGTCCCCTTGGGGACGGCCTGCTCTGTTCAGGAGGAATGATGCTTTCAAAGCTCAACGCCGGGTTCGTCGTCCCGCACCGCAAACGCCCCGGCCGGGCCCTGTTGCCGGGCGAGGAAGAGGACAACCGCCGAATACCGCCGGGTCCGGGCCCGTGTCGAGCACGCCTTCGCCCGCATGAAGCACTACAAGATTCTTCGCGACTGCCGCCAGCGCGGCGACGGCCTCCACCGCGCGGTCCAGGTCGTCGCCCACATGCACAGCCTCGCCCTGGCAACGTGATCAGACCGTCCAGAAACCGGTCCTGCCCTGCCCGGACACAACCTTCTGCAACACGCTTTAAAGCGTGTTGCAGAAGGCTCCGATCCGGGCATTTCCCCTGTATGCGTGGGGTGTTGAGGGCTGAGCCGTTGTGGGTGGAGACGTTCACGGGGCTGCGGATGCGGCAGTTCGAACGGCTGGTGAAGGTCGTGCGGGAACGGGGCGGAAACGGGCCCGGTGGCGGCCGTCCGTGGTGCCTGCCGCTGGCCAACCGGGTGCTGCTGGTGGCCGTGTACTACCGCACGAACCTCACCATGCGGCAGCTCGCACCGCTGTTCGGGGTCTCGCCGGCGACGGTCTGCCGGGTCATCCAGCGGCTGCGGCCGCTGCTCGCGATCGAGCCGGCCACCCGCCCCACCGACGCGGTGGACCGGTTGTGGATCGTGGACGGCACCCTCATCCCGGTCCGTGACCGGAAGACCGGCGCGTCCTCACGCAACTACCGGTTCTCGGCGAACGTGCAGGTCATCATCGACGCCGACACCAAGCTGGTCATCGCGGCGGCCCGGCCGGTGCCCGGAAACACCGCGGACGCGAAAGCCTGGCGGGACTCCGGCCTGGCCGCCGTCTGCGAGGACGTGACGGTGCTGGCCGACGGCGCCTACATCAACACCGGGCTTGTGGTCCCGCACCGAGCCCTGCTGCCGGGCGAGGAGGAGGACAACGCCGAACACCATAAGGTCCGGGCCCGTGTCGAGCATGCCTTCGCCCGCATGAAGCACTACAAGATCCTCCGCGACTGCCGCCAGCGCGGCCACGGCCTCCACCACGCGGTCCAGGCCGTCGCCCACATGCACAACCTCGCCCTCGCCGCATGACCGGACCGGCCGCAAACCGGCCCTGACCTGCCCGGCCACAACCTTCTGCAACACGCTTTAGGGGCTGTCCCGTAACTGGTCATTGGCAGCACGAGAGTGGCTGGCCGGGATCGCATCCCCGGTTCCCTTTGGGGAGGCACTGACCTCGGTTCACCCCTGCGACCGCACGACACAGCAGCGGGTAGCAGACGCCTCCTCCCGACCGCGTGTGGACCTCCCGACCTGGGGAGATGAGCAGGGCCCTGTTATCGTGCGCCGATGTCAACGATCAAACAGTTCCAAGTGACCTTCGACTGTGCGGAGCCTGCGCGCCTCGCCGCCTTCTGGTGCGAGGTGCTGGGGTACGTCGTGCCGACGGTCCCGGAGGGCTTTGCCACGTGGGAGGAGTACCATCGCTCGCTGCCGCCCGAGGATGAGATCTACTTCGCGTGCACTGATCCCTCGGGTGTGGGCCCGCGCTTGCTCTTCCAGCGAGTGCCTGAAGTCAAGGTCGTCAAGAACCGGGTGCATCTCGATGTGCGGGCCGGCGCCGGGCTCGTGGGTGAGGAGCGCCTTGTCACACTCGAGGCCGAATGCGCACGGCTGATGGCGCTCGGCGCGAAACACGTGCTGACACAGCGCGCCGATGGCGTCAACGAGTCGTGCATCACGATGCAGGACATCGAGGGCAACGAGTTCTGCCTCGCCTGATTCTCCTCCGAGCTTGCGAGGTGGGGAGCCGTCCCCGGCCTTCGGGAACATCGGGGCAGCCGATATCGCCTACCCCGATGTTCCCCAAGGCCGGTCTCCCGTGGACCTCTCAGGTCCCGCATGCGGCGGGAGTCATCCCATGAGAGCGAGGTTGCGTAGGCAGGCAACGCCGTGCAGCCCGAGGCGCACACCGTCGCCTCTCAATCGGCAGTCGCGAAAGATCTGCCAGGTCTTCATACGGGCGCAGGCGTGCTCGACGCGGGCGCGAACCCGTTTGTGGCTCTTGTTGTGGGCCTCTTCCAGTGGGGCAGTTCCTCGCCCTTGTGCCGGCAGAGGGCATGATCAGCCCGGTACCCAGATAGTCGCCGTCCGCGATCGTCGTAGTGTTGCCGACCGCCCGCTTGGCACCGGACTCGACCCAGGCCAGGCAGTCGTTGCGGTTTCCTGTCAGCAGCCGGCCGACCACCACGACCAGACGGGTGCCGGCCATACCGCGTTCACCCTCAACGCCGCCATGCCAGTGCCGGCATTGGGGCGACAGCTGCCGCATGGTGTCGACCATTCCTGTGTTCCCGGCAGCCTTTGGCAGCGCGGCTCGAACGAGAACCCGAACGGCCGGCTGCGGCAGTACTTCCCGAAGGGCACCGACCTGTCGGTTCACAGCCGAGAACACCTGGACGCTGTCGCTGCCCAACTCAACGGACGATAAGCTCGCGCGGCCGATCACCCCGTCAACATGAGGCCTCTCCGGCGGGGCACTGCAGCGTCGATACTCTTCAGTCCCGAATCAGTGCTCGCAGGTGTTCGCTCAGCACGACATCATGTGAAAGCCCTTCCAACTCCTGCGCTTCCACGTCCACGCCCTGCTGTGTGAGGATGCCGGCCAGGAAGCTCCAGTGGCCGGCCACCATCTGCTCGTGTGTTTCGCCACCGGTCGGCTCATCCGGCCCGACCACAGTCCGCGCCTCCTTCTCGATTTCCTCGGCTGAGATCTGCAACCGGGTATCCATTGGAGCCGACGAGGTCCAACTCCATCCGCAGTCGTCCAACAGCACCAGACTGCGGTCATCGGCGAGTACAGCCTCAAGCCGTGCGGTCACCGACGTATGCCGAGCGTCCGTGGCAGCCTTATCCAGATCCACATAAGTGACCAGACGAGTCACAGCAGTCACATGCCCTCCTCTCGGCTCACCAGCCCCCAGACGAGCCATCGCACTGAACGGCCACGATATCCGGGACGGGCCCTGGCGGCGGCCGCGCCGATGGCGACCAGGCCCGGCTCTCTCACGTGCGCCTCGTTGACGGGCTCCAGTCGCCTGCGCTGCCACGTGGGTTCCGCAGCGGCGGTGTCTTCACCCAACAGAGTGCAGGTGGTCAGGGACTGTCGCCGCCCCAATCGGAGACTGCCCGATCGCCGGCGCGCGGGTCATACATGGCCCGGCCGCCGACGCCGGCATAGAAGGCTGCCTGTTCCACGGCTTCACGGCCGATGACGCGCAGCAGCACGTTGGCTGACGTGCGGTCAGGAGTGGTCGGGTTGTCAGCCATGGCGTACAGGAACGGCAGACTGGCCATCGTGCACGGATACACGTCCCCTTGGTGGTTGACCGCGCCGTGGAAGTCACCGAACGCCTCCTCCCGGTCCGCAGGGTCAGGCGACGCCATGCCACGCAGCCATGCCGGAATGTCGCCGGCCGGCCCGTAGGCATGGCCCGGTCAATGCGGCCCAGGCGTTGATCAGGCCTGCCACTATGCCGGGCGGCAATGACACCCCAGATCGAGCTGGCTACGGCGCCAGCACCCGCCGCCAAGTGGATGCCCCCCGACACGCGCAGCCGGTACATCGGTGACTTCAGCTTGTGGGTGTAGGCACGACGGGTCCGCGAACGCGGCCCGTGGAGCAGCAGGCAGGCGGTGGGTCATCGGATCCGCACGGCGCTTCTCCGCCGCTTTCGATGATCGGCGCCGGCCGCGCCTGTCCGCAGCTGGACGGCAGTAAAGCCCCCTCTCCCCCGACGCTCGCCTCTGGAGGCGATCCCTGCCACGTTCCCGATCAAGCCGGGCTGTAGGTGGCTTGAGGCCGGACGCCTGGTGGACGGTGACGTCCGCCGCGGGGTATCCGGCGGCCAGGAGGCGACGCAGCGCGGCATAGACGGTGTGGGCCTTGCCCTCACCGCGGGAGGACCACTGCGTGACAGGCCCGCCCCGGATCTGCCGCCTGGACGCCAGGCCCTGTGCACGGCTTGTCTCAAATCGGCATGCCCCCCCGTGCGCTCGGTGCTCTGCAGCGCCAGACGACCGATGGATCAGGTTCGCTTCTCCGAGGCGGTGCGGAACTGCAGGGCGACCTCGGCGGCCTCGGCGAGACCCCTCTCGTCTCCCAGCATCACGCTGCCGGACGTGCCGGCGTCAGTCCACGCGCACACGACCGGGCGCCCCCCGGCCTTCGATTCAACGAAGCCACAGCTCAACTGGCCACCCCAGGGTCCTGCCGCAAAGGCAGTGACCTCGGTCGCCCCCGCCCCGGCGAAGAAGTTGCGCAGCTCTTGCGTCATGGTGTCCGAGCGCTTCTCCTCGGCCAGTCCCGCGTCCCACTCGACGGCATTGATCTGGAGCACGGCGCCTACCGGTCCCTGACCGGGGCCGTCGTAGAACCAGCGCTTGCCGCGGGGCTTCTTGCCCACCTGCTCGTACGTGGCTGCCTCCTCGCCGGTGAGCAGCTGGTACGCGCCGACGCGCGGGGCGGCGGCGATGACGCGCTCCTGGGCGACGGGGACGGCGCCGGCAGCAGGCGGTTGTCCCTCGTAGCTGAACGCCCGCACCACACCCGTGGCAGCGACGGCCAGCAGAATGCCGACGACGATGTTGCGTCGGCGCAGGGCCGTCGAAAAAACACGCTCGGCCTCGAGCGCACTCCTCGGCACTGGGCCGCGTCGCCAACTCCTGGTGGCGAACCAGATGACAGCCATGGCGACGGCGGTGACGAGAAGCGCCCCCAGCGCTTGGCCGTCGGCGAAGCTCTGCGAGGTGGTGTCGACTGACAACGTGATCATGCCGGAATCGTAGACACGCCCGCATGCGCGTTCGCCTCGGTTGGTAGTCACGGTCCTGCATCGACGGCCCCGGGGCGGGACCGCGCCTGCTCAACTCTCCCCTGCCGCATGACTCCCGGCTGCCCTCCCCTGGCCTGCCGCTGCGGGGCGCGAGTGCTGTTACCAGGCCCGCGCTGGTCGCTGCGGCGGCCTCGTTGACAGTGTGCGAGATGTGTGGGAGCGCGCGGCCCGACAGAGGCCGGTGACCTTCAGCAACGCAGCGTGTGGACCAACACGATCGACATCCTGTATGTCCGGCGCCGCACTCCATAGGCGGTAGCGGAGATCGCAGACAGTCGCCACCGTGGAACTCGCCGAGCTGGCTGCGTAGACGACAACCGAGAGCATGTGTCGTCGGATTCCGAGACCACTTCCCGATCAGGGCCGTGTGCGATGTCGGTGAGAAGTAGCGGCGCCTGAGTGAGGCTCCGCTCACCGACGGCTCGGCGCCGCCGGCCCTCCGCCGCTACCGCCGGACCACCCATGCCCTGGCACGGAAATGCAGGTGGCGCACCGGCACCGCCTCCGTATGATCCCCCGCATGTCCTGGATACGGCGCCGCCGGCGCGCCACCGAGCCCCCCGAGGGCCGACTGCCCGATCTCGACTTCCTCGCCCTGGTCCGCGACGCCCTTGAGGAGGTCGCCCCCGGCTGTACGGCGGGTGCCGAGCTCAAAGGCAACTCGCTGCTCAGCCCGCAGGGTTGGGCCGTCGGCGTCGGGCCGGCGGGGCACGGGGACGACCGGCACTACGACCTGATCGCCTTCCCGGACGTGAGCATCCAGCCCGACGTGCCCTGCTTCGTGGACTGCGTCGTGGTGGTCACCACCCCGCGCGACGCGGCCGGCCTCTGGGCCCGTTCTGCCGGCGCCTGCTTGCTCGAACTGCTCGACGGGCGCGAGCAGCTCGCCGAGCACCGAGGCCCCGACGAGGAGCGCGGTGTGCCGGGGTGGCGGTCCATCACCTCGGGCGTGCTGGCCTACGGGCTCTCCGACCGGGAGAACCTCCGTCTCCAGAACGCACTGCTGGAGACGGACGTGCTCCGCGAGATCGCCCACACCTTCACCGCCGACCTGGAGTCGCCCTGGTTCAACGGTGTCCGGGTCTTCTACGGCGGCGCCCCAGGCGCCGTGGAGGCCGAGGTACGGGTCAACGGCGAGCGGCACGAGGCCGCCTCCGCCGCGCTGGCCGAGCTCGGCTTGCCCGAGCCGACGGTCTTCACCGTCGCCCGGTCCTTCACCCTGGTGCTGCCCGTCGACTCCGGCCAGGAGCCGCACGACCACGCGGCAGACGGGTGCGGGTGCGACTGCGGCGGCACCTTGGACCCGGAGCACCCCGGCTTTGCCCACCCCCTCCCCCACCTGATCGCCGAACTCTCCCCGGCTGAGCGGGCGGAGCGGGTCACCGCCGATACGGGCGCGGTCATGGTCGCCCGAGGTGTCGGCAACTTTCTCAAGGTCCGACTGCCGATCCGCCTCGACGACGGCCGCACCGTGGTCCACCTGGTCTGGGTGTACCTGCGCGCCGAGGTGATCGAGGACTACACCCGCCGGGTGCACGAAAGCACCCTGGCCGGTCACCGCTTCGAGGGCCTGTTCTGCAACGCCGTCGAGCCGTGGGGCGAGGAGCTGCTCCAGGCGCGCGTCCTGCTCGGCGGGCAGCGGATCGAAGCGGACGGCTCTCTCCGGCTCAGCGAGGTTCTCGAATCCGATCACCCGCTACTGACCCGGATCCTGCGCGAGAGCTGGCCGACCGCGTTCGTGCTCGGCGACCGCGCCCCCGGGCCGTCCCGCTTCTGATCATCCGCCAGGTGCACCACCCCGTGCGCGTGGTGACGACGCCTCGGTGCCGATACGCACCCGGCGGGTGGTGGCTTCGCTGTCCAGGCTCTGCCGCCGGGCGAGACGGATGAGCGGATCCGCGCAGCCGTCTCCGGCCCGCCCTCCCTGATCGACTTGCTCATCAGCGTGCGCGCCCTCCGGCACGCCTTCCTCTACTGCGCCGGTGCCCCGGAGGCTTGGTGCCACCCGGTACGAACGCGTCTCGGCCAGCTCGAACAGCACTGCCGACGGCGAACCGGCCACCATCACCCTGCACCGGGACGGTCACGGTTCCTCCAAGAGCTCGTTGTCCGAACAGGAGCGAGGCACACGCGACGGGCTTGCCGCGCGGCGTGAAACGAGTACGGACGTGGGAGTGGCCGTGCGAGCGCCCTGCCGCTTCAGCAAGGCGCAACCGATCCTGTCCACCCATACGCAGGGACGGGTGATGCCCCGAGTGCTGTTCGGCACGCGCCTTGTGGGCCATGTCGCCGAGGTCGAGGCCTTCGGCGCGGGCGATGTCGGGCGCGTTTCTCGGGCGCTGGTTCCGCCGCGGCATGTTGGCGGGGGTGGGACGCTGCCGGGCGTGAGTCCCGCGCCGCGGGTGGTCGGCGTCGACGAGTACGCCACCCGCAAGGGCCGCCACTACGGCACCGTCCTCGTCGACCTCGAGACCCGCCGCCCTGTCGCTCTGCTGCCGGGCCGGGAGGCGTCCAGCCTGGCTGCCTGGCTCGCCGACCGACCGGGCGACGGAGTCAGGTGCCGGGACCGGGCGCCGTTCTTCGCCGAGGGCGCCTCCGCAGGCGCTCCGCAGGCCGTCCAGGTCGCGGCGCAGGCTCGATCACTTCGCCTGGGCGAGCAGGACCGCGTCCGGACCGGCCGGGAACCGCAGCTGGCCGGTCGTGTCGTGCACGGCCCGCCACACCGCCTCGGCGACGTCGCTCTCCTTGGTGAAGAGGTCCTGGCCCGTGAAGTCGTCCATGGCCTTCCTCGCCCACGGCGCGTACGGCGCCGGGACCAGCTCGTCCAGTGCGACGCCGTTCGTCGCCCTGGCCGCGAAGTTCGTCGTCAGACAGGCACCCGGCTCGACCGTCTTCGCCTGTACGCCGAAGGGTGCGAGCTCGAGCGAGAGGGACGCGGTGAACCCCTCGACGGCCATCTTGCTGGCCTTGTAGACGGCCGAGAGCGGCATGTGTCCCAGCACCACGCTGGAGGTCACGTTGACAACCACGCCGGAGCCGCGTTCGCGGAACTGGGGCAGCACCGCCTGCGTCGTCGCCATCACGCCGAACGTGTTGGTCTCGAAGACCTCCCGTACGCGGTCCATCGAGGTCCCCTCGAACACGCTGATGGAGGGGACACCCGCGTTGTTGACCAGTACGTCGACGGGCCCCGCCGCCTCGAACGCGGCCGCGATGCTCTCGGGCTCGGTCACGTCGAGCCCGACGATGCGCAGCCGGTCCGACTCGGGCAGGACGCCCGTACGCGGCGTGCGCATCGTGGCGATGACGTTCCAACCCCGCGCGTGGAAGTGGAGGGCGGTCTCCCGCCCGTAACCGGACGAGCTGCCGGTGATCAGGACTGTCTTCATGGTGACCTCTGCGATGTGAGGGGACGGAGTCGCGGAGCGACAGGCATTTTCCTGCTCCACGGGAGAACTTCTATCCCCATTGAATCGCTCTGACCTGCATAAATAGTAGAACTATCCTCGCTTCCACTTGCACGATCCTCCTCGGCTGTCAGGCTCGCCACCATCAGGGCAGGATGACCGCCGGCGTACGTACGGAGTCCCGCAGGCGGGCCGCGTCCCGGCTCGGCGGTGCGCCGAACTGGCGGCGGTACTCGCGGCTGAACTGTGACGGGTTGTCGTAGCCGACGCGGTGGCCGACGCCGGTGACGTCGTTCGGGTGGGTGGCGAGGAGCAGCCGGGCCTCCTGCAGCCGGATCTGCTTCTGGAACTGGATGGGGCTCATAGCCGTCACCGCCTGGAAGTTGCGGTAGAAGGCAGAGACGCTCATGCCCGACAGCCGTGCCACGTCCTCGACCCGGAAGGGTTCGGCGTAGTGCTGCCGGATCCAGCGCACGGCCCGGGAGACATGGCTGAGGCCGCTGTCCGCGAGACCGAGCTGGCGCACCGCCGCACCCTGCTCGCCGGTGATCAGCCGCCACAGGATCTCGCGTTTGACCAGCGGGGCCAGTACGGCGCGGTCACGGGGTTCGTCGAGCAGGCGCAGCAGCCGGACCACCGCGTCGAGCAGCGCGGGCGGGGCGTCGCTGACGGCGATCCCCGACGGCACGCCCGTGCCGGTGCGCGGGGTGTCCCCGGGACCGGCCTGCAACAGCAACTCGGCGACGGCGGAGGGTTCCAGCATGAGGCCGAACCCCAGCGCCGGATGCTCGGGGTCGGTCTGTGTGAACTGCCCGGTGACGGGCAGGTCGACGGAAGCGATCAGGTACTGCCCGGCGCCGTACTCGTAGACCCGGTCGCCCAGGGCGAGGCGTTTGGCGCCTTGGGCGATGACCGCGAGCACCGTGCCGGACATGGAGGGCTCCGGCGGATCCGACCGGTCGACCTTCGAGATCAGTACGCCGTCGATCGCCGTGGTCCAGTCGGGGCGGACATGACGGGCCAGCAGGGTGCGGAGCTCTTCGAGGTGCATGTGTCCATTGCAGCACCGCCCCGGGTCACGGCTCCCGCATTCGCGAGGATCGTGCAACTGCGAGCGAGCATCTTTCTAACATTTCCGCAGGTCAGACCAGTTCAATGGAATCACCTCACTCCAGCAGAGAGAAGAAGGATTCCATGACTGCCAACTACGGCTTCAACGCCACCCTGACCGCCCGGCCCGGAATGGGCGACCGGCTCGTCGGCCTGCTGCTGACCGGCCTGGACGAGGGCAGCCCCGGCGCGAGCGAACACTGCGTCGTCTACCTCGTCTCCCGCTCCGCGTCCGACCCCGACGTCGTCCACGTCACCGAGGGCTGGACCAGCGAGGAGGACCACCACCGGATCTTCGCCGGCGAGGCCGCCCAGGCCATCGTGGCCCAGATCGGTGGACTGCTGGCCAAGGAGTCCGAGTACACCGACTACGTCCCGGTCCGCGGCAAGGCCGCGTTCTGACCCGCCCCGCATAAAGGAGAAGGCCATGACCATCGCACGCCCCGCCCTGGACCCCGAACTGCACGAGCTGCTCAGCGACATGCCGCTGATGTCCGAGCTCAGCGCGGACGTACTCGCCCACCTGCGCGGGCTCCCCTCGGCGCCCGCCGGATCCCTCCTCGCGCACCGGAAGGCCGACCGGCGCGATGTCACCGTGCCCGCCGAGGACGGCACCCTGATCCCTCTGTCGGTCTTCAGCCCCGCGAACACCGATCGCACCATCGCCGCGCCCTGCGTCTACTGGATGCACGGCGGCGGGATGGTGATGGGTGACCGCTTCGCGCAGATCGACATACCACTGGAGTGGCTCGACGAATTCGGCGCGGTCGTGGTCTCCGTGGACTACCGGCTCGCACCGGAGGCCACCGGCACCGCCCTGGTCGAGGACTGCTACCAGGGACTGCTCTGGATCGCCGGGCACGCGACCGAACTGGGCATCGACCCCACCCGGATCGTCGTCGCGGGCGCCAGCGCGGGCGGCGGCCTCGCTGCCGGCGTCACCCTGCTGGCCCGCGACCGCGGCACCCCGGCGATCGCCGCCCAGATGCTGATCTGCCCCATGCTCGACCACCGCAACACCAGCACCTCCAGCCGTCAGTACGCCGGCACACCCGGCGTCTGGACCCGCGAGATGAACGAGTTCGGCTGGCGCAGTGTCCTCGGCGGCCTCAGCGACGGCGAGGTGCCCGAGTACGTCTCGCCCGCGCTGGCCGCGGACCTCTCGGGGCTGCCGACCACCTACGTCGACACCGGCTCCGCCGAGGTCTTCCGCGACGAGGACACCGACTACGCCACCCGCATCTGGGCGGCCGGCGGCCAGGCCGAACTCCATGTCTGGGCTGGCGGCTTCCACGGCTTCGACGCGCTGTACCCGCAGGCGCACATCTCGGCCACGGCCCGCCGCACCCGCACCGACTGACTGGCCCGGGTCCTGCGCGGCGGCTAGCCGCTGCGCTGACGTGTCTGCCGGAAAGAGCTCCTGGGGGGCTCCGCCCCCAGACCCCGTGGGAACAGGGGGGTTGCGTTGGTGGGGCGGGCAGCCGGTCAACACCGGACTTCCCCGGACCCGCTCAGCGCCGGGGATCGAGCGCGTGCTCTCACTCGTCTGCTGACCGGGGTGTAGCTGCCGGACAAGGGCACCGTCTCGTGGAACGGCACCGACCTTTCCGGGGTGGACCCGGGGCATCGCCTACGACGACTGGGACCTCATCGAACTCCTCGCCGGCGCGGGAGTTCCGCAGCCGGAGGCCCTGGTCGGCCACGGCTCCCGGCTGATCGAGTGGCGTGGCGGGCACGCGCACGCCTACGACGCCGCGCAATGGCACCGGCCACCTGTTGGGCCGCCCAGCGGAGGGAGGCGTCACGCGGGCGGACGGCCGGGAGGCGGGCGGCCCGTGACGGCACCGGTCCCCTGATCGTTGTCGGGGCGCATCCTTCCACGTCGTCGGCGGGCGGTCGCTGCGGAGGGGGTGGCGCGCTGTCGGTCATCGCATTCTGCGGCTGGCGCCTCTGCTCCTTCTTCTCGGCGGCTTTCCGGTCCCGAGGGCTGGAGTGAACCCGTGACGACCGAGAGGGCCGCATGCCCAAGGAACGCCTTGATCCCGCCCTGCTCAGGCTATGTGGCGTTCTTGCCGTGGGTGCCTTCGTTCCGCTTCTCGACAGCACGATCGTCTCCGTGGCGGTCGACGCCCTCGCCGACGACCTCGGTGCCCCGACGACGACCGTGCAGTGGGTGAGCACCGCCTACTTGCTGGCGTTCGCGATGGTCATGCCGATGAGCGGCTGGGCCGGTGACCGGTTCGGGACGCGGCGGGTCTGGTTGGGCGCGTTGGCTCTGTTCTCCGTCGGTTCGCTGCTGTGTGCCTGCGCCCGGAGCGTCGAGTCGCTGGTCCTGTTCAGGAGCGTGCAGGGGGCCGGTGCGGGGCTGATGATGCCGGTCCTGCAGACCATCGTCATTCGAGCCTGCGGAGGCCGGCGGGTCGGCCGGCTCATCGCGGTCGTCTCGTTGCCGGCTCTGCTGGGGCCGGTCCTCGGCCCGGTGTTCGGCGGGCTGCTGCTCGGGCATCTGAGCTGGCGCTGGATCTTCTTCGTCAACCTGCCCGTCTGCGCGCTCGCGTTGTTCCTCGCCTGGCGGGGCGTGCCCCGGGATCACCAGCAGCGTGCTTCCCGCCTCGACGTCGTAGGGCTGGTGCTGGTCTGTCCCGGACTCACCGCGCTCGTGTACGGGCTCGCGCAGTGCGGCGGCCAGGACGGTGCCGGAGGAGGGCGTGTGCTCCTGCCTATGGCGGCAGGGGTCGTCCTGGTCGCCGCGTTCGTCGGATGGAGCCTGCGGAGCAGCGCACCCCTCATCGACATGCGTCTGTTCCGGCTGCGCTCCTTCGCCGCGACGTCGGTCCTGATGTTCACCGGCGGTCTGACCATGTACGGCGGGATGTTCCTGCTACCCCTGTACTGCCAACTCGTCCTCGACCACGGCGTCGTCGCCACCGGAATCCTGCTCGTCCCGCAAGGCATCGGTGCACTGGCCGCGCGGGTGGCCGGCGTGCTCACCGACCGGATCGGGCCCCGTCCCGTCGTGGTGGCCGGCCTGCTGCTGAGCGCGGCCGCGACGTGGCCCTTCGCCGCCTCGGTGGCTGAGGGCCCGGTCATCGGTGTCGCTCTGTTCTTCCGTGGTCTCGGCATGAGCGCCGTCAACCTCGCTGTCACGGTCGGCGCCTATCAGGGGCTGGACGACTCCCAGGTCGCGGATGCCAGCACCACGACGCGCATCCTGCAGCAGCTCGGCGGCTCCTTCGGCATCGCCGCCCTCGCCGTCCTGCTCCAGCGTGGTGGCCACTCCGCCACGGCGTTTGCCCACGCCTTCGGCCTGACGGCCGCCCTCACCGTCTGCGCCGTCCTCGTGGCAGCAGTGCTGCCCGGCCACCGAGCCCCGGCTTCGGCGACTCTGGCGACAGCCGAAGGACAGCGGCCCTGAGGGTCCTCTGCTGCCGGCCGTGTGGCCCGTCCACCAGGAAGCGGCCGGCGGTTTGCGGAGACAAACCGCGTGTGACGGGGCCGGTCACATGATCGCCCTTCGCGTGACCTTTGCCGACGCGTCCCTGTTGACCAGGCATGAACATTGAGAGGGTCCGCCACCTCACCTTCAACGGCTTCGGCTACCAGTGCCGGATCGTCGAGAACGCTGCTCCCGTCACCGAGCCCGTCATCGTTCTCGGCGGCGCTTTCCAGGACATGTACGCCTACCAGCGGCTCGAAGCACGCTGGGCGGCGTCGGCGACCGTTGTCAGCGTGGACCTGCCGGGCTCGGGCGCGGCTGATGTGCTGCCCGCCTCGTACGGCTTCGATTTCCTCACCGGCGCGCTGGCGGACCTGCTCGACCAACTGGGCCTCGGGCGAGTGAACCTCTTCGGAGCCTCCTACGCCGTGCCGATCGCCTACGGCCTGGCCCAGGAGCATCCCGAGCGCGTCGCCCGCCTGGCCCTGGTGGGTGCCGCTCCCCTGTACCCGCCGGACCAACGTGCCGCCCTACAGGCGATGGCCGACGCCCTGGAGTGCGGTGACCCCGGCGCCTACGCCCGTATGAGCATCGCGGCCCTGCTGTCCCCCGACGAGCGGGACGTCCACAAGCGCGCCGTCGTCACCCGGGTCCTCGCCCGCACGATGGGGTCGGTCACCAATGCCGACATCCCCCGGCATCTGGCTTCCACCCACCGTGTCATCGACTGGCCGGGGCTACGGCCCGGCGGCGTCCGGGACGTTCCGGCGCTGGTCTTCACCGGCGAACACGACAGCCTCACCCACCCCGACCTCGGGCGCGAGGTCGCCACCACCATCGCCGGAAGCCTCTTCACCCTGATCCGGGGCGCCGACCACCTCTGCCATCTCGAACGCCCGCTGGAGATGTCCGAGTTGATGGATCGCTTCTTCACGGACCAGCCCCTCGACGACCGGCCGTACCTCACTCCCCTCGAAACTCCCTCCGAACACCACGCCAGGCAGGCCTCCCTGGTCCCGTGACGGCTCCCGAGCGCCCCACGACAAGTCCGCCGCCACACTCCTCCCGCCGACCACCAGGGGCACAGATGTCCGACCTCCGGCCCGAAACGGCCGCCCACGGCTTCGTCACCTACACGGAAGCCGTTCTCGGTACCCTGGCACGCGATCCCGGCCTGCCGGTGATCATCTGCCACGACCGCCAACAGATCACCGCCGGCGAGCTGCGCGACAGCATCCACCGGCTCGCCCGGGAGCTGATCGCGCGTGGCGTCCGGCACGGGCAGACCGTTGCCCTGCTCACCGGCAACACCCCTCAGGCGCTCATCGCGCGCTACGCCGCCAACCTGGCCGGTGCGCGCGTGACCCCGCTGTACGGCGGGCTCTCCACTGACGTCCTGGCGCACCTGGTGGACGTCGTCGACACCGAGCTGCTGCTGGTCGACCCCACCCGGTACGCGGACCTGGACCGGCTCGAACCCCTTCTCCACGTCCCGATGCTGGCGGCGCTGGGCCCGCATCCGCACGCCGACGACATCTGCGCGGCGGCGGCCGGACAGCCGGCGGCGCCCGTCACCGTGCCCGTCGGCGCCGACGACGACTGGTGCATCCGCCACACGGGCGGCACCACGACCGGGCTGCCGAAGAGCCTGCAGATGAAGCACGGCCCGTACCGCCGCACCCTGGACAACCTGTGCTCCACCGTGGACGCCGCGCCCCGCTACCTGGCCTGTACGCCGCTCACCCACATCGCGGGGCTCTGGGCGGACCTGGCGCTTCTCCAGGGTGGATCCGTCGTCCTGCAGGCCGCCTTCGATCCCGGCGAGGCCCTCGCGGCGATCGAACGCGAGCGGGTGACCCGTCTGTTTCTCCAGCCGCCCCTCCTGCACCAGCTCCTCGACCATCCCGCGCTGCCTGCCACCGACACCTCAAGCGTCCGGCTGCTCACCTACGGCGGCAGCCCCGCGTCGACGACCAGGCTGCGGCAGGCCGAAAGCGTCTTCGGCAAGGTGCTGCAAAGCTGGTACGGGCAGAACGAGACGCTCGGGCTCACCGAAGTCCGCCCCGAAGAACACGACCGCGTCGGCCGGCACGGGCAGATCACCGTCGGCCGCGCCATGCCCGGGGTCGAACTCCGCATCGTCGACCGGCACGGCAGGGTTCTCCCGACCGGCGGCGAAGGCGAGATCCACGCCCGCGCCCACAGCGCCATGGGCGGCTATTGGAAGCAGCCCGACCTCACCGCCCGCGTGCTGCACGACGGCTGGGTGCGCACCGGCGACATCGGCTACCTCGACGACGACGGCTACCTCTTCCTCGCCGACCGCAGCGACGACACGATCACCGTCGACGGCGCACAGATCTATCCCAGCGAGATCGAGGAGGTGCTGATGGGCCACCCCGCCGTCGCCGAGTGCGCCGTCTTCGGCGTGCGCCACGCCGACACGACCGAGCGCGTCCACGCCGCCATCGTGCCCGCCCACGGCCACAGCGCCGACAGCGACGAGCTGCGCGTCTTCGTCACCGCCCACAAGAGCGGTCTTCACGCCCCACACACGTTCCACGTGTTGCAGGCCATCCCTCTCAGCGGCATCGGCAAGCCCGACAAGCAAGCACTCCGCCGAACGCTCGCCTGAGGGGCGGACCCGCAACGCAGGGGTGTCACCCGGTGGGCCCTCGATGCCTCTCCTCTGCCCGGGTCGTGGCCCAGCCGAGCCCCGGGGAGGCCGAGCCGGCCTCCCCGGGGCCGCCTGCTGGTCTTCGTCGGGGCTGAGATCTGGGGGATGTGGCGGGGGGATGTGGCCTTGCCGCTTTCTGGCGGCCGTCGCACCGGTGGAGCTCTGCCCGCCGGCCTGGTACGGAGATCGTCGGCACGGCCATGTCGCGGTGGAACTCCAGCCAGAGCTCGCCGAGCCACGCCGGGGCGCGGGGGTACTCGGCGTGCGCTCGCTCGAAATGTCGTAGCCGCGCTTTTCATAGCGGGTTTGCGACCCGGCAGGCGCGTCAGCACGGCCCGGTCGGCCTCCGTTGCGCCCGGTCCCGAGGGATCTTTCTCGTTCAGGTGTCCGCTGCCTTGTGACGTGACTTCGGGGCTTCTGGCGCGTTCCCAACTCGGACCGGTCTGCGGTCCAGTCGATGGCGAGGAGGCGGCGTGGGCAGCTTGGACAAGCTCCGCGACGCGGAGGTGCACATCAGTTTCGCCGGAGGAGGTGTTTCGGGGATCGACGGACGAGCGTTCGCGGTCCTGATGCCGGAGCCCCCCCCACCGGCACGTGGAAGCTCGTCCCTGACGATGCCAGGGGTGAGAACCACTTCGTGATCGTCGACGCGGCGGAAGGCTTCATGAAGGGCCTCACGCTCACGGATCCGGAGGCGGCGGACACCCAGGTCGAGATCTGACGATGCCGAGTGGGCACGGCTGCGGTCGTTCCTATCGGTCGCAACAGGCGCTGCGGCCGGTAGCGGGACACCGGCAGGTGATCGAGGGGGATGCGCCATCGGTGCCTCGCTCGGCTTTCGCCCCGCTGAGACGTGCGGCCAATAGCAGCAGGCTGAGCATTTAGGCTGCAGCAACCCGTAGTGAGCGCGAGGTCAACCTGAAGTCCTCGTCTCCCGATTCGGGGGAACTCTGCTGTGACGCGGCGTGCCGTAAGCTCCCCTGCGCGTGGTCGCCGCTATCACCTTGCTCATGATCAAGAAGTTGTCTCACCTGATCGCGGTGGCCGCTCTGGGGTCTTCGGCGGTTCTCACCCTCCCCGCCTCCTCGTCAGCCGCCGTATCTGCCGCCTCTGCCCCGGACTGCTCCGCTGGCTATTACTGCTTCTACTCGGAAGCCGAGTACGAGGGGAAGAAGAAGGAAGTCAGGCCCGTGCCGGGAACCTGTTACCAGGCCAGTGTGAGCTGGCCGGAGGGAGGAGTTTCGCGTCCCGCCTCGATCTACAACAACCGCAGCGAAGTCAGCCAGCTCGAAGCATTCGACAACGACACGTGCAACGGCTCCCCCTACGCGTTGCTCGCATATCAGCAGGGGGCGTCGACGGTGAGCGACCGGGCGAAGTCCTTCCGAGTCGCACCGCGCTGCGACATCGGCACGGTCTGCATCTACGAGAACAAGGACTTCACCGGCAAGCGCTGGCAGATCAGCCTGCCCTGGACGAACCGCTGTTACTACAACGGAGAAGACTCCTGGGGCTACGGCTTCTACAACAACACGAACTACACGGCCACCTTCTACCGCTCCTCCCTCTGCACAATCTTTCCGATGAGTGGTGTCGCACCCCACCAGTACGGATCGTTCGGCGAGAAGGTTCACCTCGTCAAGATCGACTGACCGTCCCCTCCCCCGTACGGCCGGACCGATACGAACAGCCCGAGGAAGTCCGACGTCAGCAGTTCGTGCGCGTGCTCGATCAGGATCGCGAGGTCCTGGTCTCCGTGGCCGGGGGGGAGTCAGCCGGTCACCTGCCGCACACTCGGAGGCCGGGGTGGAGTGACGCTGGCAGGGCTTCCAGCCCGTACTCCCCCGTCTAAAGATCTCGCAATCCGCCTGTTTCGGCGACTCCCTCTTGTCACAATGGCCCCCGCTGGGCCGTCGCGGCGCTCGTGCGGGGCCGACCAGAGGGAGCGGGTGAACCTGTGGGTGATCGGCCTTCAGTCGAGGTGAACGGCGGGGTGAAAGCTGAGGTGGACGTCGCAGCGGACGTCGGAACGGGCCTCACAATCGACGTCGGCGTCCTGCTCGAGTCGATGCCGCCTCTGAAGGAACGCGAGAGGATCAGGCGCGCCCTGCTGTCGCCCGCGCAGCCCGCCGTCGCGTATGTCAGGGAGCGCGTGGCCGCGGAGGACGTCGCAGCCCTGCGGGTGCTGCGCGACCAGAACACGCCTCTGCACCGGCTTCTGACACCTCGTGCGGCGGCGGCCTCGACCGTCCGCGCGCTCGTGCGGCACCCGCCCTTTCTGACCGAGGAGCCGGCGGCGGCCCAGTCCCTCCGGGCGTCCGCGGCCATGGGGCTCGCGCTGGTCGGCGACGCGGAGCGGAGTGGCGACGAGCTCGCCACCGGGCTGCTGTGGCTCCGGGCCAACCACACACAACCGGGCCACCAACAGGGCGACCCGCAGGTCCTCCTGGCGCAGACGGACGCCGGTCACGCCACCCGCCTGCGCCGCCTGATGGACGCCGTTCCATCGGCCGGGCGACATCTTGCGTTACCCGCCCTGACGTGGCTTCTCGCCCTGGACGGCGCGCTGCCGGAGGCCCGGCCGGTCGCCGAGGCGACCGTCCTGTTCGACGACGGGCGGGGCGGCGTTCGCGGCACCCTCGCCGTCGCCGTCCTGCCGAACGGCCCGCCCGCGCTCCTCCCCGACCCCCACACCATGTCGGGATTCCGGGGTGACAGGCGGTTCGAGGAGTCGCTGCGCGACGCGTGGAGCAGCGGCGGGAAGCGCACCACCACCGTGCTCTGGTCGCTGACCTACGCGGACGGCGTGGTGGGCATGGTCGAGGACAACTCGCTCGGCTGTGCCTTCGCCGTCCTGCTGGGCGAGGTCGAACGAGCCGGGCGCCGCTTATGGCCGGGCGCGTTACGGAGGATCAACCCACGGACCGCTCTCGTCGGCGGCCTCCACGCGACCAGGCCCTCCGAACTGGTTTCGGTGGGCGGCTACGGGGCCAAACTGAAGGCCGCCGGGGAGGGCGCCAACGTCGTCCTGCCCGCCGCTGACCGGGACGAGGCCCGTCGCGCCCTGCCGGGCGGCACCGCGGACCGTCTGCTCTTTGCTGCCACCGTCGAGGAAGCGGCCCGCATGGCGCGGGTCTGGGACTTCCCGGTCGTCAAGCGCTGGAGTGCCACGGTGATCGCCGCGCTCTCCGTGCTCGTACTGCTCAGCCTGTACCTCGTCAACGAGTTCAGTACGAGCAGCGAGGCGGAGTCACGCAAGGCACTGGCGTCAGACCTGTCGGCCGAGGCGATGATGCTGCGGCAGACCGACCCGAAGCTGGCCGCCCTGCTCGGCCTCGCCGGTTACACGGTGGAGCCGGACACGCCACGCGCGGTCCAGGCCATGCGGGACGTGCTCGAGGCGAACTCCGGGATCCGGCTGTCCTGGCAGGTCAGCCCCGAGAGCGTGCACAGCATCGCCGTCGACGACCGGCACGGGCGCCTGTACACCACGGGGGACGACCCCTATCTCAAGTCCTGGGACCTGCTCACCGGCAAGGAGATCGGCAGGATCGACGGGGCCGTGACCGACCTGGTCCTCGACCACGGAAGCGGGCTGCTCGCCGCCCGGGACGACACCGCGGTATCCGTGTACTCGGTGCTCCAGCCCGTTCCCACGCTCATGGGCCGGCTCCCGGCACCGTCGTGCGGAGGCAAGGGCGCCAAGCCCGTCGCGAACGCGTTCGCGAACAACGGAGTGCGGCTGGTCGAGGTGCTGAACGACGGTGCCGTCGCCCAGTACGACACCACGACTCTGGAGGAGCTCTCCTGCCTTCGCACCCAGGATTCCGTGTCGGGCGGCCAACTCGTCCGTGGCTTCAACGGCTCCGTGATCGACGCGACGACCGCGCCGAGCCCGCCACCGGATGTCGCCGGGAGACTGCCGGACGAGGACAAGGTTCTGCTGCTGCTCCGGGGCGGCGGCGTCACGGCGATAGGAGTCGACACCCGCAGGCTCACCGACGAGGTCGAGGCGGGTGAGGTACAGGGCCAGGCTCTGCAGATCGCCGCCAGCGACACCGCGGTGCTCCTCGGGACCCCGGGCGGGGTGCAGGCCTGGGACCGGCGCAGCCGCCGGACTCTCTCCTTCCCTGTCGGCGGGCTGGCCTACCGGCCCAGCGCCATCGCCGCGCAAGCGGGCAGTGTGGTCATCGGCGGGAGCGACGGCACCGCTCTTGTCCCCGTGGGCGGCTCCGCCGACCGGAACAGCAGCCGCCATCTCGAGGAACCCCTCGGCGGACCCGCCGTCACCGCCGCGGTCGGCGATCTCTCCACCGTCGTGGCCGGCGTGCGCGGCGGGCGGGTCAATGTGCTCGACGACCGTCCCAGGTCCCTCGGTCTCAGCCCTGGCGCGCAATCGGACATCGCGTCCTTCGCCCCGGACGGGACGCTGTTGCTCGCGAACGGCGATCTCCCCGGGTCCGACAGCGTGTACACGATCGATCCGGGTGCCGCCCCGAAGCTCGCGTTGTACTCGGCGACGCAGACGTACGCCCACGTCGCCGAGTACCCGCTGCACAACGACCTCCTCGACTTCCGCGACGGCGCCGTGGCGGGACCGCTCGTCGCGGCCGTGGGCCGGAAATACGGGCGGTCGGCTGTCGCCGTGTGGAAGGGGAAGGACACCGTGCCACGGTTCCTTTCCGTTCCGGCGGCCTTGGACCGGGCCACCGCGGGGAGCGGCCAACGCTTCTTCACCGCGGTCTCGTTCGTGCCGGAGGCGGATCTGCTCGTCGCCCGGCACGCCACCGGCCCCCTGGCGATCTGGTCCACCAAGACCTGGGAGCTCCTGGCCACCGTCGACCTCGGGGCGGGATCCGACCTGGCGGTGCGCGGCAGTCAGGCCCTGGCCTTGGAGGACCGAGGACCGGACGGTCCCCGCATCGTTCTCGTCGACCTGGCGACTCGTAGAACCCGGACAGCCGACGCCCCGGGCGCGGAGCTCCTCGCCTGGAGTCATGACGGATCCCGGATCGCCGTACTCACCCGGGACAACACCGTGCGCTATCGGGACGCCGAGCTGACGGAGACGGGAGAGCCCCTCGCCCTGCCCGCGACGGCCGAGACGCCGACCGCGATGGCCCTTTCGCCCGACGGCGGCCACGTCGCCGTCGCCGCCGACGACAAGGTCTTCGTCCTCGACGCCGCCACCGGCCTGCAGGCCCTGCCGGATCTGGGCTCCGCCCGTCACCCGGGCATCGTGCGCCTCTCCTACTCGCCGAACGGCGAGTTCCTCGCCGCGGTGACCCGCCCGGTCGACGACGGCGAGGAGACGGCCGGCCCCGTGAGCCTCTGGCGCGTGGACGGCGTCGACTGGCGCCGACAGGTCTGCCGGTGGACCGGCGGAACCGGCCTCAGCCCCCAGGAATGGCAGGCCCACATCGGCGACCGCCATCCCTACATCGACCTCTGTGCCGAGACGAAGTGAGCCGCCCCATGCCCCTCACCGGACGCAGCCCGCGCAGGATCCTGCCCTGCCTCCTGGCCGCGCTGCTCGCCGTCGCCGGGTGCACCTCCTCCGGCGGCGCGCCCCGTGTCCCCTCCGCTTCGGCATCTGCTTCCGCCGTCCGGGCGGCGCCCGACCGGCAGCATCCGGTCCTCGCCTTTCTCGAGTACGAGAATGCGTCGGCCATGGCGGTCATGCTGGCGGACTCCGTCGGCCGGACCTGGAAGGCGGCCGAGGCCCTCCCCGTCGACTCGCCCCTGGCCGGCAGCCGGTCCTGGCCGTCCAGGCTCGTGTGGTCACCCGACGCGAGCCGCTTGGCGTGGATCGACTCCGACGGCTCGTACGACACGGGGGAGATCCACCTCCTCGACGTACGCAGCGGGCGGCTGACCTCACGGCCCTGCCCCTGCAGCGGGGTCGGATTCCTCGGCGACGACGCCGTCAGCCTCAGTAACGACGGCAGTTCCCTGCTGCTGTTCCCCCCGCACGGCAACCCGCGGCGCATCGCGCTCTCTGAACGCCAGCGCCCGTACTCGCGACTGGCCACCGGCGGGGCCGGCGACGTCATCCTGTTCTCGCTCCTCCCCGACGGCCCCGGCGTGTTCCGCGGCGAGGGCACGCTTGGTGTCGCCGACCGGCAGGGCACCGTCCGGCAGCTGCTTCCGGGCAAAGGGCGAACCACCCTCAACCAGGCGCGACGGCAGCCCGGCGGCAAGGCCCTGGCCTGGTCGAACCACGATTCAGGCGGGGCCTGTTGGGGCATGGAGAACGTTCTCGTCCATGACGTCACCGCGAGTGGTGGTCCCCGACGCTCGGCTCCCGCTGACGCGGCGTTCCGTCAGGCGGTGGTGTCCGAGGCGCGTGACGTGGTCTCCCTGGAGTGGGCGGGCGACGGACTCACGGTCACGTTCGGCGCGTTGCCGTGGTGCAACGTCATGTCCCCGGCGCGGACCGTCTCCTATTACCTGCGCGACGACCGGTGGACCTACCTCGGCAGCGGGATGCTCGGCATCGCGTTCGGAGCCGACGGCAGGGTCGTACGCCTCGCCGCACCCGTGTACCCGAAGGACAGCTCCGGTGACGGCTCCGAGCTCGTCACCGGCACTCTCACGCTCACCTCCGCCGGCCGGACGCACGTCCTGGGCACGGGCGTGTCCCACTTCGCCCTCACCCCTGCCGAGAGTGCCGTCGCCCGGCCTCCCGCGGTTCCTGCCCCGCAGCCGTCGGAGGGGGTGACCGCCGAGGACGACCACGGCGTCGCTCTTCCGGAGCCGGTACGGGAGTTGGCCCGAAGCATCGAGGACGCGGCGGTACGAGGCGACACCGACCGGCTCGACGCCCTCTGCGATCCCTGTGGCAAAGCGGAACACGACTGGATCCGCTCCGAAGGAGGCCCCCAGGCCGTCCTGCGCGCCATCCGCACGCATCCCCTGAGGGTGTCCGCCGGCAGCGAGCTGATCTACCCGGGCCTCACACAGTGCGATGACCATCCCGGAGAGGACACCAGCTGCACGCCGCAGCAGCTCCGGGACGTCGGCGTCCTCGGCCTCAAGTCCGGGGCCGGCGCCTACGGCCCCTCCTACTCCGCGGCAGAAGCCGTACGCGTACCGCTCACCCTGCGCTTCGAGGGAGGAACCGCACAATGGACCGGGATCGCCGCGGGCTGACGTGTCCCACGCCCTCGCTCCCCCACCAGGCACCCGCCGGCGCGTCGGCGGGGCCGATCCTCACCGGGGACACGGTGGAGGGCCGACGGGTGACCGGCTTCACCTGCACTGCCCTCGCAGCGCCCACCTCGGCCGACGACCAACTGCTCCTCGCGGGCGACGAACTCGCCGGGCGCCCTCCTCGGCGGAGCACCGATCCCACGGACCAGCCGAGCCTGGTCCGCACGGGCCGGCGGCCCGATCAGCAGATCGCCCGGGACCGGACCCACCACCCCGACGAGCTGATGCCCGGCCTGGCGGGCCGCCTCCGGGCACTGCTGCACGGTCCCCGTGCCCCCCAATTCGCCCCGGACCTGGTCGAACGCCTCGCCGCTTCGGGCCACCACATCTGGGTGAGCGGCGGAGCCCCTCGCGACCTGCTGGCCGGCGCCGCCCCGCACGAGGTCAACGACCTGGATCTCACCGGCACGGCACCCGCCGGGGCCTTCACCGAGACGACCCGCCACGTACTGGACAGCGAGGGCACCGGTGCGGAACACCCCCAGCGGTTCAGTCCCGACACGCTCGTCTGCACGGTCCTCGACCCGGTCGCCCGCACCGGCGGGCCGAGTCTCGACTACCGGGGACTCGGCCTCGGCGACACGGCCTTCCCGGCCACGGGTACGGATCTCCTCCTGGACAGCCGGCAGCGCGACCTCACCGTCAACACGCTGCTCTACGACCCCCTGCGGAACCTGGTCGTCGACCCGCTGGGAAAGGCGCTCGACGACCTCGCGGACGCCCGGGGCCGGCGCCGTCTCGTCCCGGCCAACACCTCGGCCGATCCTCTCGTCCGTGCCGAGGTGCTCCTCCGCGGCCTGAAGTTCCGGCTGCGCTGGGACACCGAGGACGTGGACGACGAGCCCTTGCGGGCATGGGCACGGGCGCTGCCGTCCGATCTGCTCTCCTCGCTCGACGAAGGGGCGTGGGACCGTCTGGCAGGGCTCTGGATCCAGTGCGTGCCCGACCCCGGGGCTCCCGCCCTGGGCGAGACGGTTCACCGGCTCGGCCCCGTCGCCGTGGAGCTGCGCGCCCGTTGTGATGGGGTCGCTCCATGACGGCGCCGAATCCCGAGGGGAACTCCATGCCCCCGCACCGCCCCCTCAGCGACTGGATCGCCAGGGTCCGGCCCGGCTCACCGGGGCGGCCGCCCGGTCTGGGCCGTATCAACGACGGCGACGAACGCACCGACGCCCGCACGATGCCGCGGTTCGGCGCCGAGTCGTGGGCGCGTACCAGCCTGGTCGTCGAGCGGTCGGGCTCGCTCAGCCGCGCTCTGGCCCTGCGCGCGCCCGACGGGACCGCGGTCGTCGAACTCGACGACTTCGGCGCGCCCGTCGTCGTCTCGGAGCGGGGCGCCGAGCTGATCTCCCGGCTGGAGGAGCGATGGGCCGCCCCTGCTGCCGGCCCGGACGTCGTCGAGGGGCTCCGCGCCGAGAGTCTCCCTCTGCGCTATTTCCTCCTGCACCGGCTCAACCGCGAGACGCAAGCGCCGCCGCGGCTCTTCCACTGCCTCCCCTGGGAGCACGTCGACGCCGCGGCCCGCTCGGCCGCCTCCCTGCTGCGGGCGGAGACGGACGGCTCGGCCGCCGTCCCGGTCCCGCCGCCGGACGGCGAGCTGCGCCACTGGTTCACCCCGGCCGCCTCGTCGCTCGCGGGTCCCCTTCAGGTCCTCGAAGCCGGTCTGCGCACCGGACGGACCGGCGCCTGGTTCGGCCGGGAGGCCGCGAGTCTGCTGAACGGCCTGCTCGCCGTGGAACCCGAGCGTCTGCCCGGCACGACCCGGCAGGCGCTCGCCGGGCTCGCCGACGCACTCGGTGAGGCGGACCGGGCCCTGTGCCACTCGGCCCGCCTGGCATCCACCCGGCTGGCCGGCGTCGGGCCCATCGCACCGATCACCCTGAGAAGGAGCGTCGACTCCGACTTCGTCCTTCGGGCGTCCTCAGGCGAACGACGGCCCGCCCAGGACGAGTTCCTCGAGGCGTGGCCGGTCGCCGCAGGTCTCAGAGTCACCGGCGGCAGGCTGCTCGAAATCGAAATGGAGATCGAGGACCAACCCTTCCCACCCGCCCGACGCCTCGCCGACGGCCCGCTCTGCCAGGCGGTGACCGTGCGATCGATCGGGGACACGGATGCCGATTCCTCCGTGCCGGGCAGCCGGTACTGGATGGTGCTCACCTCCTCCGGCGGCACGCTGCAGGGTTTCGTCGCGGTGCCGCTGACGTCCGGATCCTTCGAGGTCGACCTCGACGCACCCCCCGTGCCCCTGCGTTTCCTGAGCCGCGTCCCGGCGGCGGAGCTGGAGGCGTCTTTGCCCGCCAACGAACGGGTCACGCTGTCCCAGTGGGCCGGGATGATCGACCCTCTGGAGCCCGGCCACCCGGTCCGGGCCGCTGTGACCGCGTACACGGACCGCCACTCCTGACGCCAACTCCCCGGAGGATGAGGGTGATTGCGCACCGGTGGCAGCACGCCCCCGGTAGCGTGGACGTGTGGACACCGAGGATCCGGTCGGCCGTGACGCCGACATCGAAACCGACTCCGACACCGACACCGACACCGAAATCCGCCGTCGCCGGGCCATCGAGGCAGAGTTCCGGCGGATCGAGGAGAGCGCCATGTACAGCGCGCAGTGTCAGTTCGAGGAGACGAAGCGCTGGCGCGCCGTGAACCTCCTCCTCGGAATCCCTGCCACCCTGCTCGCCGCCGTCGCCGGCACGACGGCCCTCGTCGACTCCGCCGGAGCGACCGCCGCCGGCATCCTCGCCTTGCTCTCCTCCGGCCTCGGTGCCGTCCTGACCACCGTGAACGCACCCCAGCGGACCGCCCAGGCCGCGGCATCGGCCAACACCTTTCTGGAGATCCAGACGGCCGCCCGGCAGCACCGCGAGATCGACCTCGACCGCTGGACCCCGGAGGAGGCCCGTCAAGCCCTGACCGCCCTGACCGCCCGGCGCGACGAAGGGAACGCCAAGGCCGAGGTCCCCAGCCGCCGCGCCTACCGCAAGGCGCAGGCGAACCTGAGGGCGGGGACGCAGGCGTACGCGGTCGACGGCGAGGCCTGACTGGCCCGCGGCACGCCGCATATCTGGCCGCCCCTCGGCGCCCACCTCACCGCCCTCGACGCCTCCCCCACCCAGCACCAGCGCGCCTTCGCCCGCTCCGCCCACACCCCCGGCCTGCACCTGGTGTGCGCTGACGCCGTCGACACCTGCAGGAAGCCGTCCCGTACGACCTGATCTACCCCGTCAGCGGCGTTCCCTTTCTGGACCCGCACCGCCTGCTGCCCGCCCTGGCCAACGCTCTCAAGCCGGGCGCGCGACTGGTGTTCAGCGCGCTGCACACCAGTTCCCACGAGACCGGCCCGTCCGACTCCGTCACCGCCCGCCCGGGATCCTCCGGCTGCCCGGTACGAACACCGAGCACCACCACGGTGTGTTGTGAGGAAGTGATGGTCAGCGCGGTGACCGTCAGGAGCGCGGCGCACAGGGCGAGCAGGGCGGCGGTGAGACCGGCAGTCCAGGACCGCTGGAGCATGGGCATCATGTCAGCGTCCGCCGCCGGCCGGACGGCTCGCGGTGCGGGGACCCTGGAGGATGCATCGTCGGCCGGGCTGCTCGACCCAGCGGTACAGGCCCCAGGACAGGCCGAGGGAAACGGCAAAGACGGCGGTGGCGAGAGCCAGGGCTGCCGCTGTCTCAAGTTCGAGATACCTGCCGAGCAGGTGCTCGACGGTCCGCATGACCAGGATGTGGATCATGTAGAAGGCGAAGGAGCACTCACCGAGCCGGACCAGCCACCGGCGGCGCCACAGCGACCGGGCGCCGTGCAGGTCGTTGAGCGCGGCTGCCGGTATGAGACAGGCCAGCCCGATCACCGTGAACGCCGCGTAGCTGCCGTCACCGGGCAGCTGATGCGCGAGGAAGTAGCCGATGAGGGTGAGGCCCATGGCTGCCTCCGACCCGGGCCCGCGCCACGCTCCGACCCGGACCAGACGGCCGATCGCCGCCCCGAGGACGAACTCGGGGAACCGGGCGAGCGGGAACGAGTACAGCGTCCAGCCCAGCGCGAAATACGCGTTGACCCAAGGCATCAGGATCACCGTCCCGGTGCATGACAGCGCCAGGCCGGTGAGGCCGCGGGGGCTCAGGCGGCGCAGGCCCGCGTACAGGACGGGGAAGGCGGCGTAGAAGAACGCCTCGCAGGTCAGCGACCAGCTGACCGGGTTCAGCGCCTGCCACCAATCGGGGTTCCAGGAGCTCACCAGCAGCAGGTTCGCTGCCGTTTCCGCAGGGCCGCTGGGGCGCAGGCCCGGCAGCAGGGTGAAGGCCAGCACCAGGGCTGTCGCTGCGGTGACCAGGTGCACTGGGTAGATCCGGGCAATGCGCCGCCGCCAGAACAGCCGGGCCCGCTCCCCGGGGCGGGCCGACCATGCAAGGACGAAACCGGACAGGATGAAGAAGGACGACACTCCCGTCGCGCCGGCCCCGAACGCCCAGTCGACGATCCGCGCGCTCTCGCCGCCGAAATATCCGAAGTTCCGCACGTGGTAGACGAACACCACGAACGCTGCCGCCCAACGCATACCGGTCAAGGACGGCAGCGCAGCCGCTGATGATGCCTGGGAGGCTTCGGTTGTTTCTATGCGAATTGCCTGAAGCGTCATGGCTGCACCTGGCCGGCGCACGGAAACGGCGGAGCAGCGAGCAGGGCAGCACAAATCAGCACGTGCATGAAGGGGGTCCTGTCACGGGGGTTCGGTTGTCACCTCGTGTACGCACGGCGCACGGGCGCTGGCAGAGGCAACGCGTTCATTTCGGCTTTCGGCCGGCGGTCCGGTCGCTGAGCAGTGGGACGCCAACCAGGGGGCGCCAACCAGGGGGCGCCGACCAGGAGGGCGCCGACCAGGGGGGCGCCGACCAGGGGGGGCGGTGCCCGAACTGAGAGCAGTTCGGGCACCGCTGCAGCACTTCGTCAGTTTGCGCGAATGTGTGTCTGTCCGGCCTTGTCGGTGATGCTGCGGCTCAGGACGGCGGTGGTTGCGGTGATCTGGCCCTTCTTGGCCCAGGGGGTGTCCTTGACCATGACGCTGCGCTCGCCGAGGAAATCCAAGGTGTGCTTGTCGAAGATCCACTCGGTGCGCTCGCCGTCGCGGACGCGGGCGACGGCGATGCCGTGGCGGCCGGCCGCGTCCACGGCGTCGTTGACGACGGTGACGCCGGGGATCCTGGCCGCGGCCTTGTACAGGGCGGCACTGACCTTCGGCGGCGCGAGCTGCTCGCGCAGCAGGTCGCCGATCGTCACGAACGCTTCCTGGTCCGGGCCGGGCCCGGCGCCCTTGGTCTCGTCGTAGATCTTCTTCAGCAGCGCATCGGGGTCGGTGGGCAGCGACTCCAGGTAGCGGTAGGTCGGGTTGTTCAGCGAGGGTGCCGCGTTGCCCGGGACGGTGACAGGACGCTTGGAGTCAGTGCCATCCGCCCGACGGACCGTGGTCCGGCCGTCTCCTTCACTGACAACGACGCCTTCCTGGTCAGTGGTCAGCTCCGTGTCCTGGCCGTTCTCGCGCAGCAGGCCGGGGCGCGTTCCGTCTACCGAAAGCCAGATCTGCCGCGGGTGCGGCTTGTCCAGGCGCATGACAGGGTCCTGGTCGCTCTGGCTGGAGTAGGCGACATTGCTGGCGACGTACACGTACTGGTCGTCGCGGACGGCGGGGACGGGCTTGGACGCGGCGACGGTGGCGATACGGTCCAGCAGCACCGCAGCCGGTGTGGCACTGGTACCGCGGGCCGAGGGGCCGGAGGCCACGGCCGAGCCGGGGCCGACGGTGGAGTGCTGGTCGAGCACACCGCCGGTGGCCAGGGCGAGGGCCATGGCGCCTGCGGCCAGCGGGATGGCCGTGAATGCCAGGCGGCGGCGATACCGGGGTCGGGGCCTGGCGGTGGCGGCATCGGTGTCGTGCCGGATTTCGCGCATCAGATGGTCCTTCAGGAGCTGGTGGCGGCGTCCAGGCAGGTCCCGCTCGGCCGGGACCGGCAGCAGCCGGGCCATCTCCTCACGCTCGGCCTGGGTGGGCCTTTGCGGCTTGGGGCTCATCGGGTTTCCTCCTCGGTGGGCCGGACCGCAGGGACGCGGTCACCATCTACCTGTCCGCAGCCCGCCTCCGAGTTCCCGCTCCGGGGCGGAACCTCGACACCGGCGAACTTGCGGAGCTTCTTGCGGGCGCGCGAGAGACGAGAGCGGACGGTGCCCAGCGGGATGCCCAGCGCCTGGGCCGCGGCCGCGTAGTCCAGGCCGGACCAGATGCACAACGCGACCACCTCGCGCTCCGCGCGGCGCAGCCGGGACGTCGCCGCCTGCAGCACCGCGACCTGGCCCGCGTCGTCGATGCGGTCGACCAGATCCTCGGCGAAGTCCGGGAACACCTCCTCGCGCGGCAGGCGGCTGACCGCCGCCTCGTGCCGCCGCGCGGCCCGGCGTGTGTTCCTCGCGGTATTGGTGGCGATGCCCAGCAGCCAAGGCCGCAGCGACCCGCCGTCCAGGTCCACCGTTACCCGCAGCCGCCATGCCTCCAGGAAGGTCAAAGACAGCACGTCCTCGGCAGCCGACCAGTCGCCTGTCAGCCGAAAAGCATGGTTGTACACCGCCCGGGCGTAATCATCGAAGAGAGACCCAAAGGTATCGGGATCTCCCGCCCGTATTCGGGCGCGCACACTCATCTCCATACCATCGGACTGTCCGACCGACTCGAACCAGTTCCCGGAACGTGATGCACGCCATATCCCGGGAGTTCCCGTTCAAACAGGAGAGGGACTTCCCGGACCTCGCCGGGGCCAGTGGCCGATGGCCGGTCAGACGGTCTTCACCCGCTCCTGACACCTGTCACGGGTGCTGCCGACATCGACGACACGCGACCTCGGTGCAGCCGCGGGGACCGTCCGGTCATGTCGGCGCCGGGACAAGCTGAGGGGAGGGCGCCGCCGTCCGCGGCACGAAGTTCACCCCGCACGACTTCCGCCGGCTCTCCGCCACCGACATCGTCAATGGCGGTCTGCCGATCCACATCGGCGCCGCCCTCCTCGGGCACCTCAACCTGCAGACCACCCAGGGCTACGTCGCGGTCTTCGCCGAGGACGTCGTCGGCCACTACCAGCGCTACCTCGACCACCGGCGATCGCAGCGCCCCGAGGGCGAATACGGCGACGTCACCCTGAGAAATGGGCCGAGTTCGAAGAACGCTTCGACAAACGGCAGGTCGAGCTCGGCAACTGCGCTCGCCCCTACCGGACGCCCTGCCGCCGTGAGCACGCCCGCATCCGCTGCCCCGTTCTCCAGGTCAACCCGAAGATGCTGCCCAGGCTCGCGGAGATCGAGGAGGACCTGGTCCTCCGCCGTCAACGCGCCGAGGAAGAGCAGTGGCTGGGCGACATCGAAGGAATCGAACTGACCTTGGCCTTCGTCCGGGCCAAGCAGGCCGACGCCGCGCGACTCGTCCAGCGGCCACCCGTCGCGCTGGGCATCCCGCAGGGGCGAGGCAGCACCTGTTCCCGACCCTCGTGCAGCGGCTCACGCACCGTCCCGAGGGGCCGCTGCAGTGGCGGTGCCAGCAACTACTGACCGTCAACCCACTTATGAAGCGGCCGTCGGACAGGCAGGTCGACGTGTTCAGGGGCTGGGTTACAGCGGAGGATCCCGGTGATCGCATCGTCGGGGGCCTCCGCTGTGCTGCGCTGTCCGGTCAGTGTTTGCAGGGCGCCAGCGGGTGGACATGCACTGGTGCTGGTCGTCGCTGGCGCCGAGTATGAAGGGCTGGGCGACGCGGTCGGCGGAGAAGGCTTCGCCAACGGGCCTCGGGGCCGGAATCAGAAGGCCGGCGCCCTCAGCACAC
Source organism: Streptomyces sp. NPDC003943 (assembly GCF_053605265.1). NCBI lineage: Bacteria > Bacillati > Actinomycetota > Actinomycetes > Kitasatosporales > Streptomycetaceae > Streptomyces > Streptomyces sp. NPDC003943. The sequence goes on from NZ_JBSGIW010000031.1 coordinate 68,618, forward strand.
AGGGAGCTGCCGGGGCTGCGGGGTCCAGGGCGCGTTTGACCAGCCCGATCGCGCGCGGGCTGTACGACATGCTCAGATGGGCGGAGAAGTCGACCGGGCAGCCCTCCTGCAAGGTGATGTTCTGCACCGTTGCTCCGGGGCCCGCCGTCATGAACGTGCTCTGCCAGGGGGTGGTGATCTCGTCGTACTTTGTGGCGATCACGGTGTAGTCGACCCCAGGAACGGTGTCGCCGTCGGCGTTGAGCTCCTTGATGAAGTCGGACTTCTCGTACTGCTGGACGCCCGCCATGCCCACGGACACCTGCCCGGGTTCCAGAATCCCGAGCTCGTCGGCGAGGGTCGAGATGCCACTCATGGTGGTTCCGTGGTTGGTCGCGCCGAGCTGGATGACCTTCTTGACCTTGTTCTTCGAGGGGTCGGCCGGGTTCGCGCCGCCGTCGGCCTTGAGATACCAGCGGGCCAGGGTCCCGCCCTGGGAGTGGCCGACCAGGTCGACCTGCCCGGAGCCGCTGGCAGCGAGCACCTTGTCCACGAAGGCGGCCAGCTCCTTGGAGGACTTCTTGATGTCTCCATAGCCCTTGACGGTGGGAGCGAGAGCCACTGCGGCGTCGTCGGTGTCGCCGTAGTCGAGGGCGTAGACGCAGTAGCCCTGCGCCTTCAACTCAGGAGACACTCCGGCCCAGTTGTTGTATCGGTTCTCGTAGGTGCCGTGGACCAGGACGACCGGGCGCGGGTGGGCGGCGCTGGGACGGCAGTTCCAGTCGTTGGCACCCGGCGGATCGATGTCGAGGTGGAGGATGGAATGGACCATGGCGGGAAGGAAATTGTCCTGAACGGGGCCGGTCTCCGCTGCCGCGGAGGTGGAGGTGAGCAAGACCGTCGCAGCGGCGGCGGCACAGACGGCGCTGACGTGTCTGGATATGCGCAAGACGGCTCGCCTCACGTGTCCCCCTTAGAGAAACATCTCCGCCGATTCGGTAGCGGCAGTATCCGGTAGGGGTGATCAGTTCGACACTGGTACGAGCGAGATGGCCGAATCACACTCACACGGCACCCCGGCACGCCTTGTCCGAGGCCCACATCGCCACGCTCCTGCGAACTACGACACCTGCGACCGCGCGGCCCCGCGGAGGCTTCCTGGCATCATCGCGGCATGACCCCGCCCCTTCCCGGCACCGTCCGAGCCGTCGATACGGCTCAGCTCCTGGACCTGGCCCAGGAGGCCGCCATGCACGGCTTCAGCCAGCGGCTCCCGGTCGACTGGCTACGAAAGCACCTCGCCGCAGAGGCGACGCACTACCTGTTCCCGACACTTGTGCAGCGGCTCACGCACCGTCCCGAGGTGCCGCTGCAGTGGCGGTGCCAGCAACTCCTGACCGTCAACACCGGCGAACAGGTCCTGGGTCTCCTCGACGTTCTTCCCGACACCTTCGACAAGATCCCGGAGATCCTGGACACGGCCTCCAAGAAGGACATCGTCGACCGCATCGAGCAAGCAGTGAAGGTGCGTGAGTGGATGGAACGGATGGGTGCCGAAGCAGGCTCGTGACGCCCCTGAGAACTCCTGACGAAATGATCTCCAAGGTGGTTGGTTCACTCCCGGGAGAAGCCCTGACCAGGCGACAACGGGTAGTGGACGGTGCAAGCTGACCCGCAGAGAACTCAAATGCGTCGACATCGCCCCTCAGCATCCGGCACAGTGGCCACCCGTGACGAGCAGTGAACTGTGGACCCGCGCGACCGCCGAACGCTACGACGCTGAGGAAGCCGCAGCATCCTCGACTGCCGTACTCGGACCGACCCTCGACTTCCTCGCCGAGCTCGCCGTGGGCGGCCGAGCGCTGGAGTTCGCCATCGGAACGGGACGGGTCGGAGTCCCGCTCCGGGAACGCGGCGTGCCGGTGGTGGGCATCGAACTGTCCGAGCACATGGCGGCGGTGCTGCGACGCAAGGTCGACGAGGGGGCCCTCCCGGTAGTCATCGGGGACATGGCCACCACCGTCGTTCCCGGCGGGTTCACCCTGGTCTACCTCGTCTACAACACCATCACGAACCTGCTCACGCAGGACGAGCAGGTCGAGTGCTTCCGCAACGCCGCACGGCATCTGGAGCCCGGCGGCCGATTCGTCATCGAGCTGGGGTTGCCGAAGCTGCGGTTCCTGCCGCCCGGCCAGGTTGCGGTGCCGTTCGATGTCTCCGAGGAGCATCTCGGCTTCGACACCTTCGACGTGGTCGAGCAGATGCTCGTCTCGCACCACTTCACCCGCGACGGCGACGACGGCCGCTACCGGCGCGAGAACTCCCGGCACCGGTACGCATGGCCGGCCGAGCTCGACCTGATGGCGCGGATCGCCGGGCTCGAACTGGAACGTCGGGTTGCGGACTGGGACGGGTCCCCATTCACCCAGGACTCCACGAAGCACGTCTCCGTGTGGCGCAAGCCAGCCTGAGGTCGGCCACCGGGCCATCAACGCCGGCCGTGCCTGTCTTGAACTTCTGTCGGGAGTTCAGGGTCGCCAGCAGATCGGTGCGCATCCGAGGGCGAGGAAGGCTTCGTGGATGTCGTCGCGGATCTCCCAGCGGTCCGCAGGCCGGCGGAACCAGTGCAACTGGGCGAATGTACGCTCCACGACCCATCGTTACGTGCCCGGGCCCGAGCCCTGCTCGGTGCCCCGGCGAGCGATCAGCGGCTTCACGCCCAGATCCCGGACGAGGCGGCGGTACTTGCCATGGTCGTAGCCGCGGTCGCCCAGCACCACGTCCGGGCGACGCCGGGGCCGACCTCGCTCGCCCCTCACCGGCGGCACCGCCTGAAGCAGCGGAATCAGCTGGGTGACGTCGTTGCGGTTGACGCCGGTCATGGTGGCGGCGAGCGGGATGCCGCTGGCGTCGGTGATCAGGTGATGCTTGCTGCCCGTCCTACCCCGGTCAACAGGGCTTCGTCCTGTCTTAGACGTCGTTTCTTATGGCGTGATCGTTCGTTGATCCGTGCATGACGGATCTGGTTGAGCGGTTGGTGCCGGACGAGTTGTGGATGCTGTTCCGG